>RPOO01000014.1 GCA_003857025.1 Methanothrix sp. | reverse complement strand
GACGTGATACTTGTCAAGAATGTCGACCAGTCCGGGCCGCGCTGGTGTGTGGTGCGAAACGTGCTGCACTGGGTCAAGTGACCGGGTAGATAATAGTGGTCATGAGTGTCGAATCGCAGCACGAACTCTTTTTTTAGAATGCGTGCCAGATCCTCGAATGATGCAAGATTCGATTTCACATCCTCCATCCCGCATCATACCTCGCCCCGCACTCCGGGCAGATCAGGATGATCCTGTAGCCCTCATCCGCTCGCAGGAATGAGCAGTGAAACCCCAGCTCGTAGCCGCACTTGGGACAGACCCGAAACTCTTCGCCCAGATCGACCTTAACAATCTCCGCCGCTGCCTTCATGACGTGATTGTTGGGCTTTCATCTTGAACTACTTTTTCGGTCTCTTTCTCGCGCCCGGTGCATGGCCAGCAAGGCCGCCGGAATTACACAATCTCGATCCGGGAAAAACAAACGGATTCAAAGAATCATCCCCCCGTCGAAAGTTCCTTGCTCCGTTTGATGCCGTTTTCCAGCGCCCCTAAAAGCGAGCTTCCGGAATAGAGGCTCTGCACGATGGACTCTGTGATCCCGCCTTTGGTGCACATCCTGTTGATGTATTTCTCCTCTTCCTCATCCGAGCCGAGATTTGGCAGAGCATCCAAAGCCCAAGCGTAGATCTCTCCAAAAGGCGGAAAGTCTTTCTCGATGGCCTCAACGGCAGGCTTTATGTCCAATCCATTCTTTCTCGCAACCAGAAGCGCGGCGGTGAGGCAAACTCCTGCGGTGAATGTGTGCATCATCTCCTCATCACTCAGGGAAAAAACCTTCAGCCCCATGCCGGAGAGCAGGGCAGCGACTTCGTCGTCTTTTGGAAAGACCGCAGCAATCCCTTTTTTGGACGCGATGGTGTCCGGGCCGCTGGGCATGATGCGCACGCAATCGATTCCCAATTGTCTTTTCAGGGCGGCGGTGCCGACCCCGGCCATGCAGGAGACGGGCAGTGTGCCCGCCGGAATCGAAAGCTCCCCAAGAGTCTGGAACGATTGAGGCCGGACGGCAAGAAATATTATGCACGCCCTTTTGCAGATCTCCAGGTTGTCGGAGAGGTTCTCGTGCAGTCCCGCCTTCCTTATCTCTTCCAGCGTGGCGGAGCTGCCGCCGTATGACACCAACAGCCCTTCTTTGGGAAAACCGCTATCGATCAGCCCGCGAGCCAGGCTCCTGCCCAGGTGGCCGCAGCCGATGATGCCGATGGTGCGCTCGTCAGATGGATTTGCGGCCGTTTTCGCCATTTTCACCATTTAATCTATTCCAGCACGCATGTTCCATCCGGCTTCTTTGGCAGCCTATCCGGGTCGAAGTTTACAATTATTCTCTCGCCGTTGGCATCGATGGAGGCCACGCCCATGTGGAAAATATAGCGCAGCGTCCTGCGCCCGTCGGGGATGCGAAGCTTGTGCTTCCGGCGCAGTATCATGGCGCAGGCGGTCTGAAGGGCCGGGCCGCTTTGCAGGAATAGAAGGCCGGGAAGGTTGAGCCGGTGGTGTTCCGTGGTTGGATAGCGCTTGCCCATGAGCGCCCCCAGCTCCTCGCGATGCACTTCTACCGCTTTGTCGCCGCTTTTGACGAGGATCTGATTCTCATCCGATTGCACCTCGTCGATGTGGGTGCGCAGCGCAGAGAGAACATAGCTGTCGCCGCGGCCCTGGCTTTCCGAGGGAAGCAGTTCTTCCATTTTATTCATAAAGGGCTTCAAGAGCGGACTTGTGCCGGCGAAGAACGAGCCCGGAAGGTTAGGCACGGTCGTCTTGGTCAGCTCACTGAGATCCTTTTCTCGGACCTCGATGCTTATCATAGTAGAGCTATTGACTGGCGGAAATATATCTTTGTTGCGTCTTTCTTTGCTCTGGCTTTTTTAGGGAAAAGAACGATTTAATTATTTCTCTCAATAAAAAAATTTACAATTTAATAGAAAATTATTCTCCCGATTAATTTTTAAACTTCTATTCAAGATAAATGCCGGAAAAATGCCTTCAAAAATATCGCATATCTTCAGCCCGGTTTTTTGGACTCAGGAAATCGTTACAAATATAAAATCCTAAAAACGAACTCGCAGGCGTTATAAATCATCTAACTGTAAATGTCGATTGCATTTTGACTTATTATCTAAAGTAATAGTCTAATTTAGTATATTTAATAGCCATTGCCTTTCAAAACAAATTATTTATATCATTAAGTTATTGTGGTCAGAAAAATATGGTGACGATTATGAGAGAGTCCACCGTAAAGATCCTGGACGACAAGGATATGGAATTTGTCGAGACGCTTCGATCCCTGGGAGTGCCACGTAACGTTTCAACTCTGATCACATTCCTCGCTAATGTGGATGAGGCATCATCCCGCGAGATTGAGATGGGCTCCGACCTTCGCCAGCCCGAGGTAAGCATCGCCATGCGTACCTTGCGCGACAACAGCTGGATCGAGGAGAAGGAGATCAAACGCGAGGGCAAGGGCAGACCAATGAAGGTCTACTCGCTGCGGGCCAGCATCGATGAAATCATCAAGCATTTCGAGGAGGAAAAGATGCACGAGTCCGCTCAGGCCATGGAGAGCATCCAGAGGCTCAAGCAGCTCATATCAACCTGAATCATGCCCATATCGGCAAAATCGGTAAAAAAAAGCCGTTTAATTGCACTTTTAAACTAAACCCGAAGCGGGAGGAGAGCGGGGGACTAATTCTCACGGGGGGGATGGTGCAATAACCTCCACCTCTATTTTTGATGCGATTTTCTGGCCTAATGAAATCTTCGAGCCGTTGACCTCGATCACCACCGGGCCGCCGAACGGCTGGCAGGCTATCTTTCTTATGCGCCTTCCTTTTCGTATCCCCAGGGATTCGAACTTCTTCTCCCAAGATCCTTCGTCGCCCACGGCCAGGACTTGCAGCGGCTGATTGCAGGGAGCTTTGGCAAGATCTATCGATCCACTCTCCGCTGACGCATCCTTGGCCGCTGCAATAAATCTGGCGCTGGGATGCCTGGGCTTCAAACCCGGACGTTCACTCCCCGCTCTTTCAAGAATCTCTTCACATCCGCGATGTTGTATTCGCCGAAGTGGAAGATGCTCGCCGCGAGCGCTGCCGAGGCATCAGTCTTCTGGAAGACCTCGAGCATATGGTCGGGACTGGCGCATCCGCCCGAGGCGATGACCGGCACCCTTACTCTTTTGGAGACGGCGTCGGTGAGCGGTATGTCGAATCCGTCGTAGGTTCCGTCCCGGTCCATGCTGGTGAGCAGGATCTCGCCCGCGCCGAGTGATACGGCTTTCTTGGCCCAGGCGATGGCGTCGATTCCGGTGAACTCGCGGCCTCCGTAAAAGGAGCACTCAAACCAGCAGGGTCCCTCCGGAGTCTGCACGATCTCTCGACCTTCCTCCGGGGTGTTGCGCCTCTTGGCATCGATGGCCAGCACGACGGCCTGGTTTCCGTACTTGCCCGCGATCTCCGATATCAGCTCCGGGCGCTTCAGGGCTGAGGTGTTCACCGTGATTTTGTCGGCCCCTGCGTTGAAGACCTCTCTTGCCTCCTCCACGCTTCTGATTCCTCCGCCCACGGCCAGGGGCACGAAGACCGACTCAGAGGTTTTTTTGATGACACTGGTCATGGTCTCGCGCCGCTCATGAGATGCGGTGATGTCCAAGAAGACGATCTCGTCCGCGCCGTCCTCGTAGTATTTCCCGGCCAGTTCCCAGGGAATTCCGGCATATCTGATCTGCTTGAACTCTATGCCCTTGACGACGCGACCCCCCGGCACCTGCAAGTCGCAGTCCAGACATGGAATGATTCTTCTGGCTAACATCGCGTGGACCTCACAAAGTTCTCAAGTATCTTCAGGCCTTTCGCCCCCGACTTTTCCGGATGAAACTGGGTGGCAAACAAGTTGTCCTTGACCACGGCGGCGGTGACTTCCACCCCGTGCTCCGTGGTGGCGGCGATCACCGAGCGGTCCTTCGGCAGACCGTAGTAAGAGTGCACAAAATAGAACATGTCTCCATCCGATATGCCCTCAAACATCTGCACGGGGCGCTTGATGGAAAGGCTGTTCCAGCCCATCTGGGGGATCATGACGCCCTCCGGCAGGCGCACTACCTTCCCCTCGATCCAGCCAAGTCCATGCGCTTCTGGGCTTTCTTCGCTCTCTTCGAAGAGCACCTGCATGCCGATGCAGATGCCGAACATCGGAACTCCGTCGTCGAACGCTTTGCGCAGAACGCTCTCGAATCTGGATAGCTGCTCCATGCAGCTCCCGAAGGCACCAACGCCGGGAACCACAATGCCGTCCGCTCCTGCCAGGTCCTTTGGATCGGCAATGATCTTCGGATCGGCTCCGACCCGATCCAGGGCGTTGTAAATGCTGAACAGGTTGCCCATGCCGTAGTTGACTATTGCTATCATCTTCGTCTCCAGTCACTTCCCACTTTCGCCTCTATCTAATCTTTCTGCTCTCGCTTGCCACTCCCAGGGCTGCAATAGGGGGATGCGGTATAATCTCTATTCAATGCAATATCAATGCAGTATTAATGCAATTATCTCGGTTCGTTCTCTTACAGCGGTAATAGGAGTTGTTGTCTCGATAGTTGTTTTCTCGATTTTAGTGCACTTCTTTACCGGAAAAGCTTTTCCTTCCCCATTTCATAAGAATTATGAAGCTTTATGAAAAGAGATTTATTGATCAAGGCGGAAGGCATTTGTCGCCGGACAACCTCTTCCGGCTGGGCAGTTCATAACAATTATGATCTTTTATGAAAACGTATTTATAGCGGCAAATAGGAAGCCACCTGGTGCCAGACCAATGGAGGAGATCGGCCTGAAGTTAAGTCCAAGCAAGCGGATCGGTCGGCGCAAGAATCCTTGAATCCCGCACCGAATCGTTATTCTGCCGTTTATCGGGCCCCAGTCGATGCCAGGTCTGCAGTAATATTATACAAGGGTGGAGATCAATGAATCTGAGAAGACCAAACGCCAGTGCGGCTACCGGAACTTTCAACCGCTCGCGAAGTGTCGTCCCCATGTCGGGGCTTTGTTCTGACTGCCTAGACGGATGCCGGGGAGGATGCGAGACCTGGCTGGCTTCTTTCCGAGGCCGAGAAGTGCTTTATCCCGGACCCTTCGGAGAGATCACGGCAGGAGCAGACAAGGATTATCCTATTGATTACTCTCATCTCAGCATTCAGGGATACGCCATGGGCGCAGACGGCCTGCCCGAGGGCGTTGAGGCCGGGCCGGACACGGCGCTTTTCCCCAATGTTGATACCATAACCGAGTACGGCTGGTCCAAGAAGGTAAAGATGCAGGTGCCCATCTTCACCGGCGCTCTCGGCTCGACGGAGATCGCCCGCAAGAACTGGGAGCACTTCGCCATCGGCGCGGCCATCGCCGGCATCACTCTCGTCTGCGGCGAGAACGTCTGCGGAATTGACCCCGGCCTGGAGCGAGACAGCAAGGGCAAGGTTGCCAAGTCCCCTGAGATGGATCGCAGGATCAACACCTACAAGAAGTTCTACAACGGCTTCGGTGAGATCCTGGTGCAGATGAACGTCGAGGACACCCGTCTCGGTGTGGCCGAGTACGTCTCGTCC
Source organism: Methanothrix sp. (assembly GCA_003857025.1). Taxonomy (GTDB): domain Archaea; phylum Halobacteriota; class Methanosarcinia; order Methanotrichales; family Methanotrichaceae; genus Methanothrix. The sequence continues at coordinate 19,383 of RPOO01000014.1, read as the reverse complement.
AAGCACAACCTGGAGACCATCGAACTGAAGTGGGGCCAGGGTGCAAAATGCATCGGCGGCGAGATCAAAGTGAAGACACTCGAGCGCGCCCTGGAGCTTAAGAAGCGCGGCTACGTCGTCTCTCCCGATCCCACCCTTCCTGAAATACAGGCCGCCTTCAAGGCCGGAGCCATCAAGGAATTTGAGCGCCACTCCCGCCTGGGATTTGTCACCTACGACGGCTTCATGGCCGAGATCGACAGGCTCCGGGACCTCGGATTCAAGCGCATCACCCTCAAGACTGGCGCTTACTCTATGGTAGAGCTGGCTATGGCCCTGCGCTACGGCGCTGAGGCAAAGCTGGACCTGCTCACCATCGACGGCGCACCGGGCGGCACGGGCATGAGCCCCTGGCCCATGATGAATGAATGGGGCATTCCTACCTTCTACCTGCAGTCCCTGGCCATCGAGTTCGCCAACCGCTTGACTGCTCGCGGCCTGCGTGTCCCCGATCTGGCTATGGCCGGCGGGTTCTCGACTGAGGACGGCGTCTACAAGGCTCTGGCAATGGGTACTCCATACTTCAAGGCAGTCTGCATGGGCCGGTCCCTCATGATCCCTGGCATGGTCGGCAAGAACATTCAGGACTGGCTGGCCAAGGGCGATCTGCCCAAGAATGTCTCCAAGTTCGGCAGCAAGCCCGAGGAGATCTTCGTAGCCTATGAGGAGTTGAAAGCGAAATTCGGCAACGACTTCAAGGACATTCCCATGGGCGCCATCGCCATCTACACCTACGGCCAGAAGTTTAAGACCGGAATGCAGCAGCTCATGGCCGGAAGCCGCAACTTCTGCCTGTCCACCATCTCCCGCGACGACCTCATGGCCCTCACCGAGGAAGCAGCCTACGTTTCGGGCATTCCTTATGTGATGGAAGCACGCCGCGAGGAAGCCGAGCGGGTTTTGGACGCGCTGGTTCCCTGAAGTTTGCAGTAACCCAAAACCACAATAGTCCCATCAAGCCTCGGTTCCGGGGCTTGATGTCTTTTTTCTCACGAATTAGTCAATTTTTCGGTTCCACCTAATGGATTCAGTCCCAGGGCCTTGATCCGCCCATATTGGGCATTGTCCTATCGTGATTGTTGTTACACATTTGTTCTGCGACCCCTCCTTATTTCCCGCAGTAACACTGAATTAATAGCATGTATAATTGCATTCTGTGAATTCTATCAGAGATTTCTAAAAGAAGATTGCTAATTGTGATTGCCAAAATTAAGATTGATTGATTCACTATCAACCAAGGCTGTGAGCAACAGATGCACCTCCCCCGCGCATCTGTTGTATTCGCCTGATGGAGTATGAATGCGAGTATGGCCTTTATGCATATAAATGAATCTGATCAGTTTAAAAAATAGCAAGATTATCCTCAAATTAGCATTAAAATATAGCTCCAAGAAATTTTTAATATATCGTTATACCTAAAAAGAATTAAATATTACTATGAGCAATCCCGTCCCATTATATCTGTGAAAGCAGATGAGGGATTGAAATGGGACATCTTACTACTAGAATAGGATCAGGAATGTTTCTGATTCTGATTATCATCGGTTCTGCGTTTGCCGGGAATTTCGACTACAATCCCGGTATAGAAGCCGTAAAGCACAAGAATGACGTCACGAGCGATGTGACCGGCACGGGATATATAATGGAGTACATGAATGTAAACACCAACAACTTATCTATGCTGGAGTATTCACATGGCAGCGGCAATATGGACTTTGCCGATATCTTATACGATGAGCAGAAAACCGGATGGGGCAACTATATTTACTGGATAGACTACACTAAGGAGAATTTTGTCCGAGCTGATCCCGGTGCCAGTAGCGCCATTACTTACACCAGGCAGTACGACAATGTGCAGTCTCCGACCAGCTTTGCTTATGGAACGGGCTATTATGCAGCTCATCCTGTGATCTACAACTCATTGCTCAAGGATAAGAATGAAGCCAAGAGCTACCAGGAGGAGGCATCCATGCACCGCCAGATCGAGTACGCAAGGGCTGTTAAGGGTGATATCGCCATAGACCTGAACTGCACGGCACCAACGGCGACAGTTGCTGGAAAAGGCTCCATTAGCATGAAGACTGATGACGATATAATTCAAGGTACGCTTCACGTCGGTGAGCTTCTTGCTCATCCCATTGGAAGAGGACAGGTTCCAAAATACAAGAATAAACAAGGCTGGAAGTCACCTATAATTGATATTGAGACCGATTACATCGGCGACTTCCAGGTGCAAAAGACGATGAAGATCGACATCACAAAATCCGCACCGACCTGGGCCGAAGACTGGCTGCCCTGCTGCAGCGGCGGCTTCTTTGATCTTCCTTCCCGATTCTTCGAGAAGCAGTACGCCAGCCAGAAGGGCATCTTCGACTGCACCTGCCGGAACACGTCCATCTCTACATTCCAGCCCAAGTGGAACACTACCATGGCCCAGTTCCCGACGGAGAAGTACCAGTATAAAGCCTAAAATCTGATAAGCCCTGATCGGATTAATCCTGATCGGATCAGGGGCATCAGCCTTTTTTTTATACAGGATTGGTAGCTCGACACGTGGCACAATTCGCGATTAATTATCAGTATTGAAATTATATAAAGTATTAATCTCTAATTAACATATTAATTTATTGCATCCTAGTTGGAATAATAGTCATTAATAACACTACAACCAAAAATGATTTTAATAACAACGTATGATGCGTAAAGATATATTAAAACTAGATGAAAAGAGGGATTGATTTGAATCGCGTTAAAAATTCCATTATGGCAATGATCACGCTCACATTGCTGATCTTATTGGGCGCCATCGCAGCCTCGGGCGATGACTATCCCATGACCATAACCGATTCAGCCGGTCGGGAGGTTACGCTGCAAATGCCAGTTGAGCGCATAATTGTTACGAACTCGGATGCAGCGTCTGCAGTAGTCATGCTTGGTGCGGCAGACAAGGTCGTCGGCATCTCTGAGTCCATCAAGAATCAGGGGTATTATTTCCCGGAGCTAAAGAAGAAGCAGAGCGTAGGGAAATGGAATGCTCTTGACAATGAAATGATCGGGGAGATCGCGAAGGGTGGCGAGGATAAAATTGTTCCCAATATAATCATCATCGGGTACAGTTATCCCGGCAAAGCCTACGGCATTGCGGCAGTGCAGAAAGGATTGTCCTCTTTTGAAGATATCAATGCAATCGGCTTGGATTTCTACCAGCCCGAGAATATGACTAAAGAGGTAGAGCTGCTCGGCAAAATCCTCGGAAAAGAGGCTGAAGCAGAGGATTTCCTGAACTGGCATAAAGGGCAGAGCGAAAAGGTAGACAATGCCGTTGCAGGCCTCAATAAGCCCAAGGTCTATGTGGAGTGGAGTTCCACCGGCGGCACCGGCGCTCTTTCGACCCTTGGCGTAGGCTCTGGGTTTGATGGAGTGTTGAGGGAAGTGAACGGCTACAATATAGCCAAGGACCTGAATGAAGCTTATCCGAAGGTGACCTGGGAATGGATTCTCACTCAGAATCCTGAGGCAATCATAGTTCGGCAGACGCAACCATCCGGCCAGACACAGATGGGCTGGGAACAATCGCCTTCCAAGGACACTGTAAAGCTGGAGGCGGCAAGAAATGAAGTTTTGGCCAGGGCGGGCGCCAGTGGCCTTCCTGCCGTGAAGTCAGGGAAGATCTTCGTGATTGATTGGTCCGTTATGAACGGCCTGAATCAGGTAGTGGGAGCCACATATCTTGCCAAGCTGCTCCATCCGGATGCTGATCTTGATCCCGTAAGCGTTCACACGGAATATCTGAAGCGCTTGGGCCTGGAGATGCCGGAAGGAAGAGTCTTTGTCTATCCAGAGCTTTCCAGCGGCAAATAGTCGAGATTTTGCATCTATTTTTTTTATTATCAACAATTCTAGAGCAATACGTCTCCTTTCATCCGTATCTCCTTTGCCGAAATTTTCGTGGGGATCAAGCGAATCCCATAAGTATGACTCATGCTAGCTTGCTTCATGCTTTGGCAGCGGGCAGACGCGGGCATTCGCAAATGAGGTTCTCAGAACAGAAATGGGCCAGAGGTTATTGGATTGGATAGAAATGCTTCCGGCCTTCCGGTCGTATTAGGTTGCTGTGTGGCCATCTTCTGGCCGGGCGCTCTCACCTTCGGCTTTCCCGGCGTGATGGCTCCGGCATGGCAGGAGATGTTTCATGTGGGGCGGGCGGCTACCGGCCTTGTTATCTTCTTCATGCTCGCCGCTGTTGGTGCTTTCATGTTCCTGGCAGGCCGCTGGCAGGAACGCTACGGACCTCGCAAGATGATCTTTTTGGGGATTGCATTCACTGCATTCTCTTCCGTGATCGCGGCTTATGCCTCTTCCATTTACATGGTCTACGCCTGGGCTTTTCTCAACGGCCTCGCATCCAGCTTTGTCTATGTCCCGGCATTGACCGTGGTGCAGTTGTGGTATCCGCAAAAGAAGGGCCTGGTGGCGGGGACGGTGAGCATGGTATTCGGCCTGTCTGCGGCAGTCATGTCTCCACTCTTTGGAAAGATGCTCGTCGTGCTGGGGTACGCATCCATGAATCTCGTCATCGCTTTCCTGACACTGGCATTCGGCTTTGCAGGGGCCTATTTCGCCTGCGCTCCAAGTGCAAAGGCAAGAGGCTTGGCGTGCGCCCGGAATTCGGAAAAAGAGACGGCCGGCACAAAGAGACTTGAGGATCTGCTGAAGAGGTCTCTCACGCCGAGCGAGAGCCTGCACACAAGGAGCTTCTGGTTCCTCTGGATCACCTGGACCCTGGCCGGTGCGGCGGGTGTCTCCATGTCCATCCTGGCGACAAGTTACGGCCTCTTTCGGGGCTTCGGCCTGGAATCGGCCATCCTCTTGCTTGCGGCTTTCAATCTCACCAACGGCACGGGCCGCGTCATAAGCGGGTTTCTTTCGGATCGATTCGGACGAAACCGGATCATGAGCGCGGCCTTTCTGGCAGCGGGATTTGCCTACTTTGCCTTGCCTTTCGCAAAAAGCCTCATGGCCTGCGCTCTGCTGGCTGCTGTGGTGGGATTCGCTTTCGGCACCCTCTTTTCCGTCTCAGCGCCGCTTGTGGCGGATTGTTTCGGCCTGCGGCATTTTGGAGCTATCTTCGGCCTGACCTTCGCAGCCTATGGATTTGTGGCCGGGCCTATCGGGCCCACGCTCTCCGGATTCCTGCTGGATCGGACGGGCGACAACTTTTTCCTGGTATTTGCGTACCTCGGAGTATTCTTTTTGCTGGCGAGTGCGTGCATTCTCGCGGTGGTGCCGCCCCAACGCAGCATGGATAATTGAGCAAGCGTTGAGCCGCGAACATGATGAAATGGCAGATTTTTAGGATCGCACATCTATCTCTACCAGCTTCGCACCAATACGCATTTCATGAAAGTTCTGAAATGAGCAATGAACGAATATCCTCGTTCAAACTTGTTTCATTGCAGCATCAAGCTTGCTTATAGTTAGTGGTTTAGTGAGGAATTCATTCCCTCCCGCTTCAAAACAAAGGTCACGATAAATACTTGGCTCGCTGGATGTGACGAATATGATCTTTAGCGCGTTGCCTTGAGATTTGCGTATGCATTTTGCGGCCTCAATTCCATTCATCAGTGGCATCTGGATATCCATGACAATCAGATCGTAAGCTTTTCTCTCTGCTGCATCTAATGCCTCTATTCCGTTCTTGACGATGTCCACTTGATGTCCGAGCATCTTGAACATTTTTCTGGCAATTTGCTGATCAAAAAAATTGTCCTCTGCCAATAGGATTCTTAACGACTTGGGCTGTATCGGCTTTGGCTGTATCGGCTTTGGCTGCATCGGCTTTGGCTGCATCGGCTTTGGCTGCATCGGCTTGCTCATGATGGTGGGAAGATCCTGCTTTTCTTGTCCGGTATTGACTGCAAGGCTTGCCGAATGCATCATAGATCCTCTTTCCTACTGGCGGCAAAATTGCGATTGATTGCCATAGCCAACCGGATTTTATCTGCAGACGGACACTTTGCGATGAGGGAGCCGTGATGGAGCCGGATGCGAATCGTGTCCATTTTGCTGCTAATCATAGTGGCACCGACCGCACAAGCCAAATGGGCGACCAATATAGCTTTCACCAGCGTCCTCAATAGTCTCACCGGCAACGGGAAGGCAGTATGGATATGTAAAATTAATCAAAATAAAATATAGATTGGCAGTTAATATCGATTCGGCTCGGGGTTGTATGTAATCTATATTCTTAAATATGGTTCTAAGATGTGGATTCTTAAATGGGGAATGCAAGATGAAAAAGAACGATTTGGCCGATCTTTTCAGGCCGATTCTGTAAGATAAATGAACCATTCTCCCGCCATTCTCTTCAGATATTAACCGCATTTCGGCAAAATGTATGTTATTTATCTGCGAATAAAATCTGGTTAAGCTGAAGACGGCAAAGTTCTTCCGTAGGACACCTCAAACCCATCAGGCAGTTCCACCAGGCGAAAACCCAGAAATCCCCGCTTCAACAGACTGATCTGACCCTCGATATCCGAGCTTTTGATTCTGATCTCTTCCGGGCCGATGATATTTGGACAGACAAGGTTTTTGTGCATTATGTACCTCAGCCTCCAATCAAACTTGACCTTGAGGGCTTTTATGATCAGCCCGTGAGACAGGATATTTTGAAGGCTGGGCCTGTTTTTGGGCGACACCATGCAGCAGACATGCTCATAGCCCATCCTCTTGACTACTTCAAGATGAATTCCGTGCATCATGCTCTGCAGCGAGTTGCCTCTGTAGGCCGGATGGACGGCAACCGTTGCGAGATGCACCACTTTGGTCAGCTCATCATGAGGAAGGTTTATGTCGGACCCGAAGTTGTCCTCTCTCTCACCGGGAAAATAAAGAACGCTGTAGGCTACGAGGCCGTCTTCAGTGAAGATGCCGACAGTGGAGTTCTCTATTTGAAAATGGTCCTGGAAATAGTCTGGAGAATGGGTTCTAAAGATCTCTTTGTCCGCAAGGCTTTGGATTATTATTTCCTGCAAACCCATAATGTCTCTCAAATGGCTCTCATCCATAAACCTCATTTCGTAGCGCATATCGAGTTGCGAGGGCTGATTCTTGTTCCGCTTAATTGTACCTGCCTTGATGGGTGAAAACATTTGCATCGCTCCTGAACGAATCCGGCTGGAATTGTTATCCATTCACCGCAAGCTCGGAATCCTAGAGAACTCTATTTGAGAGAGGATCAAGAGAAGTTTGCAGTGAATGTAAATGCCGAAGGGATTAGCCAGCGAAGATGTAAATGGATTCAAGAAAAATATATAGTTTCTCTAATTAAAGTATATAGCTGAAAGGAAGATAATTTCGGAAATTGTGACATAAAAAATCTATAAAATCAATTCAATCACTTGAGCCATTCACCTCTTTGCCGCAAGGAGGCCTCATCAGTTCTGTCCTGAACTTTCGGGAGGTTAGGTAACGATGATATGCTTATGGCCGAATTGGGTTAGGATGGATGAGGGGTTTATTAAAAAAGCACACATAAAGCGCCAACTTAACTAGTGCTCTGTAATATTAATTTCGCAAAATTTTAAATTTTTGCTCCAGAGCACTAGCCTCGTTTTTCCGCGTTTTTGCCTCGAACGAGGGGTGAACTCAAGCTCGAAATCCTCGGCCTCCAATGCGACATAGTTCATTTGATCAGTCGTTTCGCGTATTTCTCTTCAAAGGCAGCCAGATCTCCTTCGAGCTTCCACTGCGCTCTTGCTTTCTCGCTACTGTCCAAGAAAGCCTTGCATTTTGATGTGGCATTTTCAGATCCGAGTGCACATCCTGAGCATTCGATCAAAGCCCTTGAATAGTCGCCCTTGGATGCCCATATGCTGTCTCCCTGAAGGAAGCTGTACTCGATGCTGTTTCGTACAAACTTTTTAAAATCGGGGTATTTAACCTGCGGATAATTTCTGGCGATGGTCACAAATTGCTCGCAAAGGTCCGTGCGAAGCACTCCGGCATCATCGGAAGCCAGGACAATTGGAACAGAATACCGGAAATATACGGGGAATGGATGCTCCAAGCCTTCCACTCCAAGGATCTCTTTATTGCTCACAGGCATGATCTCAATGGCAATTTTATCTCTGGCCATTTTTTTCAATGTCTGATCCGAGTCCAGCTCCCACATAATGTCCACACCGTGGCCGATCCTGGAAGCATGAGCAATGTCGACCGCCTCTTTGATATGGAATCGAAGATCATCCGGGGGCACAATTCCGAGATTCAGTTCCCCTGCATGCAAAGCTATCAACACATTCGGATAAATGCCGTGCAGGAATTCTATCATCTTCATTTGCTGCGTATAATTTTCGCGAGAGTACCAGTTGTCTTCAGCGCTTAGCAAGTTTACTCCCACCGCAAGCCTCGATCTGTTGACCGCAGAAAATGCAGCAGCAAGCTGGCCGAAAACTCTTTCTTTGGGCATATTTCTCGATGCGGATAAAATGTAGCGCACAGTCACATTTATGCCGGGATCGTTCCTGTTCTTCAGAATTCTCTGGGAACCGCCATCGGTGTCGTTTACGTAATCGCTCAGGCTCTGAGCTGTGGAATCCAGGCCGCTATCGACCATTTTATTATACATCCGCGATAAATTGTCATCCCATCCAACGCTGCTGCCTAAATTAGAGGCAGCCGATCCCGCGCCGGTCATAAGCTCCAGATATAGCACATTTTCCCGCGCCGCGCTCGACCGCAGATTTGCCACCAGCGAGCTGGTATTGCTTGTCGCGCCGCCAAATAGCCCGAAGCTGTTGAAGAAGTGATCATGGTCGCTCTCTGCACTCTGGTCGATATCCCTCATAGACCATTCATCAACAATTTGGTTATACAATTGGGAATTCGAGTAAGCATCGCTAACAGGCACTGAATTTGCTGAGCCGCAGTATCTGCTGGAGACAGTATGATTTTCCAGGCTCACACACAGGCCGCTATTTCCTGCTTCTTCTATCAGATCCTCGGCGTAAATGCCGCCCGTAATGTGGTTGTGAATATCCCCACCTTTGGGCATGGCAAGGAAAAAAGCCCTCAAATCTTCAGGATTGCTTCTCAGGATCTCCAGCTGATTTTCCGTTACTTTTTCATTCAAGGCGAAGCCTTTGGCGACATAAGACACGCTCGCGCCGGTAATTGACGTGGAAAGCAAAAGAAATAGGATCAGAGATATGGTCACGATGAATCCTAGCCTGTCGTGCATCTTTACATAAACGCCTGCCGCAAATTGAGCATTAGATCTCACTTATATCTCCTCGAGGGACCTATTGGTGAAATCATCTCAGAATAATATATATACTCTTGCTTCAGCTAACAAAATGACTATCTCAATCATGACTATCTCAAATGCAATAGGACTTCACATCAAAGACAATTGATCAATTTATCACTGTAATGATTATTTTCAATAAATAATGTAGTTTTGCGTAATTTAATTAAACATAAATAGCAAAAATGCCAACAGCCTATTAGAGCCTCCGAAAGCCCCTCTTCCCTATGTCTCGAAAGCTCTTTTTCCCTCCGAAAAAATCGCTTGAAAAAAAGATGATTCGCTGATGCTTGTTTCTTTGTTCCGTTAAGGTTTCAAAGTACTGCCATTTTAGACAATATCGCATACGAAAAACATCTTTTCCGTATCTCGCATGGGCTTGGTGGCAATGCCGAGCTTTTGGGCTTCGACGTCTTTATGCGCCGGGCTGAATGGATTCCATCCGCCTTCGCTATTGCCGAGCTTCAGCGACCCCTCTGGCGCATAAGCAACCTGAACGGAAGATGCGGCTGCGGCGACCTCGGGAGCATCTCCGGCCATATCGCTAATGGGTGCTACGACTACGGTTGTGTTATCCACAGTGCTCAGATTCTTGGATGTTTGGTTTTCCTTTGTATCCAGAGGCAGGATTTCCTTGGGAGAAGTATTACCAAGAGCCTTCACGGTTGTATTATTCAATGCGGAGTTGTTTCCGTTTTCTACAGCGTTTGCCGGTGCAATGATTTGGCTTTCGTTTATTGTGGTGTTGTTTTCGGTCGAATTTATAGTCGAGTTATTTGCAGCCAAATTTGCGGCAACGTCGCTATCTTGAGCAAACGATGTGATCGTTACCGCCATCATTACCAGGATGCAAGCAAAATATGTGATGTGTTTGGTCATAATTAGCCCTCGGGGCTGGAAGATAGCTTGAGAGGATATCAAATTAACTATTTTTCGATGAATGTCGAAAAGAGTGTGTCTTGCTTTCAAAGTCCCTTCTGCCCAGTCTAGCTTGAATTTCCGCCTCCTGGAGAGTTTCCCCTGAAAAATTGAAATGGAATTGTCGAAATGCAGCTCGAACAAAGTCGACTTTTCTGCCTATTCGAATAGGCATAAGGATACCGTTTCTCCTTCCTCGAATCCCTCCAGATCCTCCGGCACAATCACAAAGCCGTCCGCCCGTGCCACAGAGCTTAGGATGCCGGCTCCCGAGACCATGATGGGCTCGGCCTCTCCGTCTTTCAGGGCCACCCGAACCATGCTCAGATAACCCGGTCGCGACGGGATCTTGCGGGCGAGCCGAACCGGGATCTGCGGCAGAAAATCGCTCAGATGGGCCATTTTCTTCAATGCTGGTCGCACGAATTGATAGAGTACTGCCAAGGCGGCCACGGGATAACCGGGCAGGCAGACCACGGTTGTACTGCACACGGCTCCAAATGCGGTGGGCTTGCCGGGCTGAAGGCGTATTCCGTGAACGAATAGTTCTCCCGTTTCCATGAGAACGCGAGGCGCATAATCCTTCTCGCCGACGGACGTTCCGCCGATGATCACAATCATGTCCGCATCCAGGTTGGAAAGGATGGCTTCGCGAATCTTCTCCGAGTCGTCGGAAACGATCTCTAACTTGTGAGCATCACAGCCCCATTTTTCCAGATAGAGCTTGGCCATGAGGCCGTTGATCTCATAAGCTTCTCCTGTCTTGAGGGGCCGCTCTCCGATGGGAACCAGCTCTCCGCCTGTGGGAATGATGACGACCTTGGGCCGCCCGTAAACCTGGACCTCGCCAATTCCCAAGGCCGACAAAAGTGCGATATCGGGTGGCCGCAGGACGTGGCCCTCCCGGAAGACTGCTTCTCCACGAGTGATGTCCTCTCCTATGCGGGAGACATTTCGGTAGGCATGAACCTCTGCGGTGATCTCCAGTGAGTCGGCGCGCAGTCTGGTGTCCTCCAGCATCACCACTGCATCGTAATCAGACGGCACCTCCATGCCTGTTCTCACGGGGAGGAATCTCTCCAGAAAGACGGGTGCAGACGGCCTCGCGCCCTTGGTATCTTCGGACTTTACGGCAAAGCCGTCCATGGCCGCCCGATCAAATCCGGGCAAGCTGACCGGGGAGACTATGTCCTGCGAGACGGCGCGTCCTGCCGCCTCGGAGCACGCTATGCTACAAGTTCGCATAATGGGTGGACAATGGGCAAGCAACACCTCTTTGGCCTGAGTCGCACCGGAAAAACGTTTGAACATGTTGAAGCGGTATAATCTTAATCGATGATATATCCTTTTGTATATATTCTATATATCCTGTGAAAGCTTGATATAATGTTACGAGGGAGGGGTGGGCAGATATCGAGACACGGAAAATTCGGGTGGATGATTAGATTGGATGCTGTTGTCTGGTTGGAGGAAGTTGGAAAGAATGATCTTTCCACAGTAGGCGGCAAGGGTGCCAGCCTCGGTGAAATGATAAATATCGGCGTTCCCGTACCTGGCGGATTCGCAGTCACCGCCCAGGCTTTCCGCGACTTCATCAACAGAGCGGGAATCTCCGAGAAGCTTTTCGAAGCTCTCAAGGTGGACGTAAACCAGGAGACGGAACTTCATAAGGCCGAGAAGGCCGCCAAGAAATTGATCATGGACGCCAAGGTTCCCAAGGATATTGAGGATGCCATAAAATCCCGCTACGAGGAGCTGTGCAAGCGCGAGGGCAAGCAGGTCTTCGTGGCAGTCCGGTCCAGCGCCACTGCCGAGGATCTGCCCGACGCCAGCTTCGCAGGCCAGCAGGAGACTTACCTCAATATGCGCGGAGCGGAGGAGGTCTTCAATGCCGTGCGCAAGTGCTGGGCATCTCTTTACGGGGCCAGGGCTATCTTTTACCGCGTAGAGCAGGGATTCGATCACGATAAGGTCAACCTCTCCGCCATTGTGCAGATGATGGTGGACTCGGAGAAGGCGGGCGTCATGTTCAGTTCTCAGCCATCCACGGGCGAGCCGCTTGTGGTCATCGAAGGCGCCTGGGGCCTGGGTGAGGCGGTTGTCAGCGGCAGCGTCTCTCCCGATAACTACGTCGTGGACCGCCAGACCAAGAAGGTCCTCAGCAAGTACATCGCCACTAAAGAGATCATGATCATCAGGGACCCCAAGACCCAGAAGACCGTCACCATAAAGGTCCCGGCCAAGAAGAAGGAAGCCGTTGTTCTCACGGAAGACGAGATGGTGCAGCTTGCCAAGTACGCCGAGACACTGGAGAATCACTACGGCATTCCGCAAGACATCGAGTGGGGCGTAGAGAAGAATAAGATCTACATCCTCCAGTCCCGACCGATTACAACTATCGACAATACCAAGAAGCCTGCCGAGGCCGCCGCAGCCAGCGGCAAGGCGATCCTGACCGGCCTTGGAGCGGCTCCTGGCGTTGCCACGGGCATTGTTAGAATCATCACCAGCGGTCGCGATCTGGATAAGGTCAAGCAGGGCGACATCATGGTCACCAAGATGACCATGCCGGACATGGTTCCGGGCATGAAGCGCGCCGGGGCCATTGTGACCGATGAGGGCGGTATGGCCTGCCACGCAGCCATCGTCAGCCGCGAGCTGGGTTGCCCGGCAGTGGTCGGAACCAAGAAGGCCACGTCTGTTTTGAAGGACGGCATGGAGATAACCGTGGACGGCGGCAAAGGCATCGTTTACGAGGGCCGCGTCGCTGTGGCCGGGTCCGCCAAGCCGGCTGCTGTCGCAGGCGCTACGGGCGTCGTCGTATCCAAGCCCATCACTGCCACCGAGATTAAGGTCAATGTCAGCGAGCCCGACAGAGCCGCTGCCGCAGCAGCAACACTGGCGGACGGCGTCGGCCTGCTCAGGATCGAGCACATGATTCTCGGCCTTGGCAAGACGCCCAACTACTACATCAAGAACGGCAAGAGTGAGGAATACATCGACGAGCTGGTCAAGGGCGTCAAGACCGTGGCAGATGCATTCTTCCCGAGGCCCGTCTGGGTGCGCACCCTGGATGCACCAACCGATGAGTTCCGGGCCATGGAAGGCGGCGAGAACGAGCCGATCGAGCACAACCCCATGCTCGGCTGGCGCGGCATTCGCAGGGACCTGACCGAGACGGAGCACTTCCGCCGGGAGGTTCGCGCCTTCAAGAAGCTGCACGAGATGGGCCTCACCAATGTCGGCATCATGCTGCCCATGGTCCAGCACGTTCGCGAGCTGCGGGCGGCCAAGGCCATCATGGTAGATGAGGGCTTGAATCTGGAGAATATCGACGTCGGCATCATGGTAGAAACTCCGGGCGCAGCACTCACCATTGAGGACTTCATCGACGAAGGGCTCGATTTCGTTTCCTTCGGAACCAACGACCTGACCCAGTACACTCTGGCCGTGGACCGCAACAATGAAAACGTGGCCGGGCTTTACACCGAGCTGCATCCTGCCATCCTGAAGCTCATCGAGTATGTGGTGGAGAACTGCAATGAGGCCGGAGTCAAGACCTCCATCTGCGGCCAGGCCGGGTCCTACCCGGAGATGGCCAAGAGATTGGTTGAGATCGGCATAACCAGCATATCCGCCAATATCGATGCAGTCGCCACCGTCCGGGAGACCGTTGCCCGGTCGGAGAAGATCCTGATGCTGAAGGCATTGCGCAAGCAGGATTAAAAACCAAAGCTGCAAGGCGATTTAGGCTGAGTGAAAACAAAAAAGTAAACGTGAGAAAAAAATGAAAGAAAAGGCCCTTTCCGCAGATGAGGTAATGCGCATACTGGAAGAGACGAGAGCGCGTGACTACAGCTATGACCGATTCTTCTCGACCATGTGCACCCAGCCGCACCCCATTGCGGTCAGGGCCCATGACATGTTTTTGGAGACCAACCTGGGCGATCCGGGGCTATTTCCCGGCGTGGCAGACCTCGAACAGCGGGTGGTTCAAATGCTGGGCGAGATGCTCGGCTGTCCAAATGCCGCGGGCTACATCTCCACGGGCGGCACGGAGTCTAACATCCAGGCCATTCGAGCGGCCAGGAATGAGGCCGGGAAAAAGAACGGCAACATCGTCGTTCCCGAATCGGCTCACTTCTCTTTTGACAAGATCGGGGACTTGCTCTGCCTGGAGGTTCGAAAAGCGGAATTGGACGAGAGCCTTAAGGTGGACGTCGGGTCTGTGGAGTCCCAGGTAGACGACAATACCGTGGCGCTGGTGGGAATCGCCGGAACCACGGAGTTTGGCCAGGTCGACCCTATTGAGGATCTGGCCAAGATTGCCGTAGATCGCGGTATTCACCTTCATGTCGACGCAGCCTTCGGCGGCTTTGTCCTGCCCTTTTTGGAGGGCGACTGGCGGTGGGACTTCCGGGTGCCGGGCGTCTCGTCCATCACCATCGATCCCCACAAGATGGGCATGAGCACCATTCCCGCCGGCGGCCTGCTCTTCCGCGGCCAGGATTGCTTGAGCGCTCTTGAGACGGAGACTCACTATCTCACCAAGGCCCGGCAAGCATCCTTGACGGGAACGAGAAGCGGTGCTGTGGCTGCAGCGACCTACGCTGTGATGATGCACCTCGGCCAAGAGGGCTTCAGGGAAATGGTCCGACACTGCATGGATCTTACACATCATCTCGTTTCCAGCGCACGGCAAATCGGCGTTGAGCCTGTGATCGAGCCCATCATGAATGTCGTGGCCCTGCAAGTTCCGTCTACCGCGAAAGTGCGCGAAGAGCTGATGAAGCGCGACTGGCACGTCTCCATGACCCGCGAGCCCAGGAGAGCGCTGCGGCTGATCCTCATGAATCATGTAACAGAGGAAAATATCGACCTGTTTCTGCAGGATTTGCAGACAATTCTTCAGCGCTGAAACCTTTCAAAAAAAGAGAAATACTCGAATGATAAAATTCCGTGCAAATTCATGCGACAGGATTGAATTACTCGATTATTCCTTTCAGTTTTATGATGTAGGCCGCTCTTTTGAAGTCATCTGAGCTTTCAACATCCTCATGGTATCCGTCTCTTATCCTGACTTCCATCGTATATATGCCGGCCTTTGCCCGATTCGTGTCCCACATCCAGATATTTTTCGTGGTCCACGGAGTCATCGGCAACCATTGGTCTTCGGTAGATGGCCCCTTAAGAAGGAACTGGTATTGGATAGTATCCACCTCCGGGTCAAAGGCTTTTGCCGTCCAGGTTACCATTACCCCGTGATCTTGCGGGCTTTGTCTGTCTGACTTTACACTCAGCAAAGAAGGCTTGGAGTTAGCTTTCGTTCTGCTGCCAATGCCTGCAATGTCGTCAATATTATATTCAGCGCTAATATGACTATCATATCCCCAAGGGGCGGCATGGCGTTCGTCCCTTACGCGCACATCTATGACGTTGACCCCACTATCGATTGGGCTGGTGGTCCAGTTCCATGTATTGCTGTAACTCCAATTGGTCATTGGTTTCCATGTATTCCCAGTCAGAGGCCCGTTCAGCCAGAATTGATACAGCAACTTATCTCCGTCCGGATCATAAGCGGTACCTGTCCAAGTGATTATGGACCCTGCTGTTAATGGACCTTCTTGATCCGGTGTCAGGCTCTTGGCTGAAGGCGGCTGGTTCACAGCCCCCGTTCCAATCAAAGATGCAGCAGGTGCTGAGTTTTGAGCATTTCTCATGAGCAAAAGATCTTTGGTGGTAATAGCCTGGCCCAGGCAGAGAAATACTATTGCCAATAAAGCTCCCGCTAAAAGAAATTGCGGATATTTTTTTCCCTTCATCTTAAACCCCTTCTGATCCCCTGATTAAGATAAGATGTTATTCTTTATCATTCTAGTTAAATTTTTCTGGTCCATTTGGTAAAGGGTATGGATGAAGCAAGAAATAGTCTACCAATTGATCCTTTTTCTTAATTAATATTAGATTTTAAATGAAAGAAATTACGGAGATTTGAGTAATTGTGATAACTAAACCAAAATATCTAATAAAACAAAGATTTCGGTCCTGGTTTAGAGAACCAGAGACTTATTTTTATTTAGAATGCAGATTTAGACTTTATGGCCGATGGCAAAGCGTCTCATTACCTTGTCGATCTGGATCTTAACCGCGTCGCCAACCTGCGTATCGGCAACAAAGATTACAAAGCCTTCAATCCTGGCAATTCCGTCGCCTTCGCGGGCAATGTCCTCGATCTTGACGTCATACTCTTTTCCGGCCTCAACCGGAGCAGGAGCACTCACAGAGGACCGATCGTCGTTATATGCCAAATCCGTCACCATCCTTAAAGAATTGAAATCAAACCCGAGTTTCAGACTTTATGGCCGATGGCAAAGCGCCTCATTACTTTGTCGACCTGGATCTTGACAGCGTCGCCAACCTGCGTATCGGCAACAAAGATCACAAAACCTTCAATCCTGGCAATTCCGTCGCCTTCGCGGGCAATGTCCTCGATCTTGACGTCATACTCTTTTCCAGCTTCTACCGGAGCAGCTGGAGCGGACCCGCCCATGGGGGATCCTTCTTCGCCTCTGAACAAATCGTCACCGTCCTTTGCGAAAACCCCAAAATAGTTTTACGCGACTTGCTCCCTCGCTATCCGACTATTAAATCCTTTTGCTCCTTCCCGATAAATCATGCAAAAGATTGCAGAGACCGGCAAAGCCAATTTATTTCTGGTATGACTTCCTTTCCGGCGGCATGGATAATCTGGAGAGGTACAGAGATATCGTGCCGGACTATGAGGCTTTCAAGGCCATCCAGAGCCGTCCCCTCCCCGGCACCTGCCGCATCAATACCCTCAAGATCGACCGGAGTTTGCTTTTGAAACGACTTGAAGAGAAGGGCGCATTCTGGCGGGCATTCGACTGGTATCCCCTCGGCCTGAAACTGGATTTAGTGAGCCCTGGAAAGATGGTGGAGAACCTGCTCGGCTACGTCCATATCCAGGAGGAGCTTTCTATGGTCCCGCCTCTTGTTCTGGACCCGCAGCCCGGCGAGACGATCCTTGATCTGTGTGCCTCTCCCGGCAGCAAGACCACTCAGATCTCCCAGATGATGAACAACCGGGGACTGGTCATCGCCAACGAGCCGTCCCTGGATCGGATTGCACCGCTTCGTGCCAATTGCGAGCGGCTGGGAGTGTTGAATGTGGCCATCACCCGCTACGATGGCCGGATCTTTCCCCGCGGTCCCTTCGACCGGGTTTTGGTAGACGCTCCCTGCTCCAGCGAGGGCCGGGAGAGAAGAGGTCCTGGCACCATCTCTCGCAGCAGCTGCACAAAATCGCTGGAGCTGCAAAAGCTGCAGATTCGATTGCTGCAAAATGCCGTCCGTCTGGCAAAACCGGGCGGAGTGGTGGTCTATTCCACCTGCACCTATGCTCCCGAAGAAAACGAGCTGGTGGTGAACGCCGTGCTCGATGAAGTTCGGCTGGAGGAGATTTCACTTCCGGGCTTAATGGGCTGTCCGGGCGTAAATCGATGGGGCGACAAGACCTTGAACGATGATTTATTGCGCTGTGCCAGATACTATCCGCATCTCAATGACACGGGAGGATTCTTTGTCGCCAAGCTCATCAAGAACTAGAACCAGGAACGTCTTCGAGCCGCTGTCGGCGTCCGAGGTCGCGCAGCCGTGGCAGTTGCGCTTTGGCGTTCCAGATGATGTCTTTTCCGGCTTTCAGTTCTTTCGAAAAGCGAAAAGCATTTGGGCCATCAGCGATGCGGCTTTGCCTCGCTTGAGCTTCGAGTCGCTAGGCATGCGCATCATGAACATTAAAGACCAGCCCTGGAAGCCCACCACCTGCGCCTTGCAGGTCTTCGGAAAGCACGCTACCAAGAACCTGGTGCATCTGGACGAGGAACAGGCCATGATCTTTCTCGAAGGTGGCACACAGGTGATCGGGCCCGATACAAAATCCGGTTTGGCGTCAGAGTCGGCATCCGATCCTGAGCCGGGCCCGGTGTTCGACTCGACGTCAGATCCGGCATCAGATCAGGCGTCCGGTCCAAAGCCCGGCTATGTGGTAGTATTTTATAGGGGGGAAGTGCTTGGGTGCGGTCTGTACTCTCATGGAAAGCTGATCTCGCAGATCCCCAAAGAGCGGCGTGCCGGCGAGCAGCTTGGACGGTGATTGGCAAAATGGTATCGGATGTATCGAATATCTCGGATATTTCAGATATTTTTGCGGAAAGCACCAATGCTGCTAACCCTGCAGCAGCAGCAGATAACATAGAGCTGGAGCGCCTGTGGTCCGAGCCCGTGCGGCTCTTTCGCCTGGCCAATCTCTTGCGAGAGAAGAGCTGCCGGTCGGATGTCTCTTTTGTCGTCAACAGAAATATCAATTTTACAAATATTTGCGTTGGGAGCTGCAGGTTTTGCTCGTTCAAACATTCGGAGCGCTACTTCCTCACTTCCGAACAGATTTTAGAGCGGACCGCCGACGCAGAGAGGCGCGGTGCGACGGAGATCTGTCTGCAAGGAGGGCTTGCCCCCAAGTTGGGGCTGGAGGACTATTGCGCAATCCTTGAGACCATCCATCGAGACTTTCCCCGTATGCATCTGCACGCCTATTCGCCCATGGAAGTCATGCACATGTCCCGCAACTCTCAGGTTGAGCCGAAGGAGTGCCTGAGTGAATTGAAGAGGAGCGGCCTTGGCTCAATGCCGGGAACAGCGGCTGAGGTGCTGGTGGACTCCGTGCGCCAGAGAATATGTCCCGACAAGCTCAAGACCGACGAGTGGCGAGATATCATCAAAACGGCCCATCAACTGGGCATCCCGTCCACCTCAACCCTGCTCTACGGCCATGTGGAGAGCCTGCGGGACCGTTTGCGGCACCTTCAGATTCTACGCGATATTCAGGCCGAAACGGGCGGATTCACGGAATTGGTGCTGCTTCCCTTCATTCCTGAAAACAATATTCTCGGTAGCCTGCCGAAGAACGAATTTCGCAAGGCGAACCTGCTGGATCACATGAAGATGCACGCTCTGGCCAGAGTGGCTCTTTATCCTCACGTCACCAACATCCAGGCAAGCTGGACCAAGCTCGGGCGTGATGTTGCCGCCGCGGCTCT
>RPOO01000013.1 GCA_003857025.1 Methanothrix sp. | reverse complement strand
TGGGCGGATGCGAGGCGAGATGGAGAGGACGACGCCGGATGCGAACGACCGCATCATTTGGGACCCATACAAAATTCAACAATTTTGCACGAACCTGACGAATAGATTAAGCCTAAGCTCACCATTTTTTGGGCACATGGCGCTGCTGCATGGCGATTATTAGTGGACAATAGGCACCTTGCTTTGCGAAGGAAAAACAATAGTATTAGCCGTGTTTCCATCTCTCCTTTGCCTAATTGATGGGGAGCTCAGGCTATATGATGAGAACTGTATGATGAGAACGCGAAATGCCGCAGTGTTTGAGGTATCAAAAGGGGACTAACGAATACCTAATGAAGACTAAGACGGCCGTTCATCAGCATTGTGCCGATAAGATTAAATAAAATGCATTGAATAAGAGAACAAAAACAAAACAAATGCCGAATCAGTCCGCTCTCCTCTCGGCCAAATACGCACGCGCTTTCTCAGGTTCGCATGCCAGCTCGTCGATTCTCTGTTCCGACATCTCCCAGAGCGCTTCATCAACGTCTGCCATCTCATCCCTCTTCTGCCACCAAGAGAGGCAAATGTCAGCCGCCAGCGTACAGGCGTCTTCGTCCGTCATATGGATAGAGGCGCAAAAAGCCTCTCCGACACATGCACCAACCGGTGCCCTAGTACAACGATCACACATCATATCAGCCTCATTCCGATTTTGCTCATGTTTCTCAAAGTCTACAGTGCCTTATGCTCTTTCCAGTTGAAGCACTATGTTGATGTCAATCCTCGTGTGAGATGCCTCTGATGTCAGGATTGAATGGTCATGTAGCCAAACAAATTTTGGCAGGATTTTGGCGGGATAATTGTAGACGCATATCAGGCTAGTGCAGGAGATGGTTCAATTGAGATACGATCACAGAAGGCTCTTATCTGCTCTTCGTTCATGCTGCTTTTAGGCACTATGAGCACGCGATATCCATCGCTCTCCAGCCTGCTTGTGAGATCCTGGAACATGCTCATGGCCTCTTTGGTCTGCCTGCTGAGATTCGGCATCTTCAGAACGACAATCTTGGCTGATGGGATCACAGCATCCACGGTATAGCCCCACCTGGTGGGACGATGCGTCAATACCGCAACACCTCTCCGTAGCAGCTCCGTGATGATGTCGTCAAACTTTGCTATCTCTGGAACTTTGGATTGCTTCATTTTGAATTCCGTCCTTCATCGAATTCACATTATAATTAAACTGCAAATATCTTCTTTCTTTGACACAATTTTTCTTTTGCTTAATTTTTCTTTGCTCAATAGTTCTTTGCTTAATTTTTCTCGGACTTATAATGCCCGCCAATAATGGCACGTTCCAGCTATCCACGTATAAGATCATTAAGCCTTTGGTAGTCTTCGGCTGGAAAGCGGACCGACATCGGTGGCGCTATTCCGCACGATTCTGTTGCGTCCAATTCCATAATACCACTCTCATCATTGATGTACTCTCTGGTATCATGAGGATTTGCATTATATTGCCTGCCTTCTTTTGCTCCAATTATTCTGGAGTATAGCCCGTTGTCGGCTTCAAGGCAATCTAAAGGATCGAGGCCAGATATTATGCGGGTCAAAATTGCTTCAGTGTCTTCTGTCGCGAGGAACTCTATTCATACGATGCCCGGCTTATTCTCTTGACAGGAATTGCATGTATCGATTCCCAAGTTCCAGATAGCCAGGAGCAGAGGAGCAATTCCTTCGTCCACCTCTATCTGCCGGTTTGATGCAGTATTAAGAATTGCCGTCTGCTTATGTTCAATCAAAATTTGCTGGCTCCTTTTAATTCTTGCAAGTCTCGAGCTCTTTGCACGAGCTTTGCCAGCCGGAATCCGGACCTGATGCACAATCCGCCTGCATATTTGTCTACATAGGCCATGTTTCTCTCAGCTATTATGTCTGTGATACTATTATTTCCTGCAAAAATTAATGAACCATTCATAATCATTCTCTTTCTTTCTGAATTCGGCAAGAATGCCCGCCAAATACATCGAAATTGCTTTCAATTAACCGCGAATGCTGCAGGCAGCGAAAAATCTGCAGGGCAGATATCGCCCCGCATCGCTTGTTTTGCCATTGCCGAAATGCGAATCCGGCTAAAACAGATTGATTAAATAGTAACCAAATAATCGGATCTAGATTAATTGATCTGATTAATTGATAGGATTAATATCTTCTGGATGGCTTGGCGGGCTTGTTCTTTTGATAGCACTCGCTGCAATAAACCGGCCTCGATCCATCCGGCTTGAAGGGGACCTGGGTCTGCTTCCCGCATTTTGAGCAAGTTACGTCTGTCATCTCTCTTGGACCGCTGTTGTAGCCGCCTCTGCTGCTGCCGCTGCTACCGCTATTATCATATTTTCTCTCAAACATTTAAATTCACTTACCTTTTTGTATCGATTCAAAAATCGAACTTGCTACAAAAAACATCTCAACAAATCTCTTTGAATCGACGCAAATGTAACATACTTAGAATGGCTTATCTCGATGATATACCTGTTGGTCGAAATGCCTCGAAATTCGCGATACTTCGCAAGATTGTCCCTCGCTATGGCATGAGTTTGCAGTCGCACATGTAATGATAGCAGAGGTTCCTCGTATTGCTCCATCTATTATTATTGGCATTCTCGTATATTTTTCACTTCTTTACCTACGAGCAAGAAAATGGCGCATTAATGCTTAAGATAGGTCCACAGAAAAAGGTACGGCTCTGCTTCAAGTGCTTTCTCGCGACCCAAACTTTTTTGTCCGAGCACTGCACAATAGCCTCGCAGAGACAGCTATTGTTGAGCAGGCATCTAAGGAGAGGAATCAAATGAACAAATACAATGCCAAACATTGTCTGGCGACCTGCATGCTTCTAGTCTTTTTTGCTATCATGAGCATGACGCCGTCGTCGGCGCAGAACGCGACCGCAAACCAGATTGAGCCTCAGAATCAGGCATCCTCAGATTCGAGGCTGGGAACGCTGCTGTATTCTGATGATTTTTCCAGCAGCAAGAGCGGATGGGAGATATCTACAAGCGGAGACTTCCTTGCCGGTTATAAAAAGGGAGCTTATCACATCACCATAGTTCCTGAGGACTATTGGGACGGCACAACAGCGCCGGACTTGGAACTAGGCGACTTGGCGGTCGAGGTGGAAGCCAAAAAGGAAGCAGGCTCCGACGACAACGTCTACGGAATCTGGATGCGCAATCAGGGCAACGGAAGCTTTTACGCCTTCCTGATCTCTAGCGACGGATACTTCGAGTATTCCAAGAAGGAGAACGGCACTTGGGTAACGCCATCCAACTGGACGAAGTCCAGTGCCATCAAGACCGGCGAAGAGATAAACCGCCTGAAGGTAGTAGCCAAGGGAGACAAAATCGATTTCTACGACAACGATGTGCTCCTCGACAGCTACGTGGATAGCGAATTCAAGAGTGGCTGGCTGGGTCTTTGGGTCGGCACCCAATCGGAGGGAAATGTTACCATAGGATTTGACAACTTCAAGGTATGGTCTCTGAAGGATTAGCTTCGAGCAGCTAGTCTCGATGATCAGATCCGAGAATTTTCAAGCATCAGCAATGATGAGTAAGCAAAGCTGATGTTCAGGCAGAAAGGTGGCAATCACTGCCGACCTATGCCCTTTGTTCCAATCTTTCTCCGCTTTTTTGCTTTCTCTTGTCGTTCCTTTGCCAAGCATTTCGACATTCGACAGCCTGATATCTTTAGAAAACAAGAGAATGATGGAAGGCAGAGGTTTTGAGGATGAGGCTTATCTTGATTTTGTTTGCTCTGGCCATTGTGGCCGCACTCTCTGGCTGCATCCAGCCGCAAAATGGGCCTGAGGTCAGGCAAACGACGGCAACGGCGGAGTGGAAGCCGGACGGCGTTGTGAGCCCGAATGAATACGCCAGAAGCATGACGCTGCACGGGGCGAGTAGCAACGGCTATTCGGGCGGCATCCTGGAGATCTCATGGAAAAATGATGCCGAGAGTCTCTACATGGCCCTCAATGGGTCCGGCGGGGGCTGGATCTCCATCGGATTTGAGCCGTCCGAGTGGATGAAGGATGCGGATATCATCATGGGTTCGGTTCAAAACGGCCGCGCAACTGTGCTCGATGAGTACTGCACGGGAAACTACGGTCCTCATGAGAATGATACGAACCTTGGCGGAACCTACGATATCGAGCAGTTCGGCGGCAGTGCCTCGGGCCAAAACACGGTAATCGAGTTCAATAGACGGATGAATACGACGGACAGATTCGACAAAGCCTTTACTCGGGGCCAGGCAGTATCGATAATCTGGGCAATAGCGGACGGGACAGACGAGAATGTCAAGCACAATGTTGCCAAAGGGGAAGGCATCCTGAATCTTATCGGCCAAAACGAGAGCGCACCGGGAAAGACGAGTGTGGCCGCGTTGACGGCGGGCGATGTGGATGGGCTGCGCCTGATCCGAGAGGAAGAGAAGGTATCTCGCGATCTTTATCAATCGTTTTACATTAATACCTCTGCAACTATATTTGAAGATACGGCCCGGTCCGAGCAGAGCCATATGGATGCAGCACTCATGCTTCTGAACGAATACGGTTTGCAGGATCCGGCAAAGGCGGAAAAAGGCCGGTTCGCCAATGAATCGCTGCAGCAAATCTATGACCGGCTTATGGTCCAGGGATTGAGATCCGAGAATGACTCATTGAGCGCGGCAGCCGAGTACGAGGAGATCAGCATCATCGATCTGGAAAAGCAGATCTCTGCCACAGACAAGCAGGATATCAAGACGGTATACGAGGGCTTGCTGGCCGGCTCCCAAAAGCATCTTCGCGCCTATGTGAAGGCTTTGCAGAAAAGAGGGATTCAATACTCGCCGCAGCATCTTGAGGTGGCGAAGTACCAAGGGCTGATCGGGTCAAGCTAGTCTACAAAACTAACCTGCAAACCTGTAAGAGCGGCGAGCTGCAAAAGTGATGCGGTGGAAGATTCCTCAAATTC
Source organism: Methanothrix sp. (assembly GCA_003857025.1). Classification (GTDB taxonomy): domain Archaea; phylum Halobacteriota; class Methanosarcinia; order Methanotrichales; family Methanotrichaceae; genus Methanothrix. The sequence continues at coordinate 20,721 of RPOO01000013.1, read as the reverse complement.
CGTCGTCCTGTAATCTCCCGTCAGCCCCCAAGCAGCAATTCACGTCTTGCGACGGTTGCCGCTAAGGCAGATCCGAATCCGAGTCGGTGAATAGGACATAGGGCGCATATGTTATGTTCGCCGACTCGGGAACGGACACGCCGCACGAAGTGCATGTCAGCCAATCTGATCCGAGATTCTGCTGGTCGCACCCGAGGCCGAAGCAAGCCGGGGGCTGCCATCCGAACCCCGGTGTGTAACTTCTCTGACCGCCGATCTCAATTTTTGCCTCAACATCCGCTTGGGCTGAGTCGGAACCGTTAACGGGATAGGCAACAATATGTGCCCGGTTGACGTAAACGCCGCCCTGCATAGCCCTTGCCTGATACTCGATGATCCTCGTCTCGGCGGGCAGGATGTCGATGAGATTCCAGGTCATCTGACCTGAGCTTTGGTCGCTCGGCACAAGGGATGTATTCTGAACGCTCATTCCATCCGGAATCTGATCGACAACGGTTGCGGCCATAGTGCTCTCCTCGCGGTTCTTCAAAGAGATCCTGTAATGGACCAGCATGGGGTCTGTAGCGTCAATGGCTGCATTCTTTTCCGCCAAAAGCTGGGGCGGGCAGCAAGCCAGCCAATCTTGCGAAATGGCGGAATTATTCTCTGCACTAATCCATTTATTATCATAGCTGCCCATGACCTGCACACGGTTGACGAGGTTTTCGGAGCCTTCCGTCATGTTGAGCTTCAGTTCGATGGTCGAGCTCATGCCGATTCCAAGGTTTAGGAGCGTCCATTCGGCGCGGCTATTATTTTGCACGGCGGGCCTGGCGGAGGAGTAGACGTACTCAGTCTTGGGTGGGAAGAGATCGATAACATGAACCGGACCCAAAGCGCGATTGCCGTCGTTTATTACCTTGATGACATAATTGACGAATGTGCCTCCGGCAGGGTCCAGCTGTCCGATTTTGGTGACGCTGATATGCGGCTCGTTAAAGCGCGCCACTCCGCTTATCATTATATTTCTAGTAATATTATATTGTCCAACATATTCGTTATACACTAGGACCTCAGCCCGATTGCCGCTTGCGGGGCCGGTATTTGCAGGACCGATATTCTTGGACGCCAGGAATTGAGCAGTTCCCTGGAATTCCGCCTCCGTGGACATTTCATTCAGCCCCCTGGCCACAGTGCTCTTATTCAAATAATCGGCCCAGGAATAGACCTCTTGAATGAAGCTGGTCGGCTCAGGCCTCTTGGACTTGAGGGTCGATTCGCCGGATTTGGACCACATGTATTCGTTCCATTTCTTGGATAGGATTATGCGAAAATCCGGAGAATATGTAAAGCTGACTGCTCCGTGAGTGACATCCAGATTCTTGGCTATGTAATTTGTCTGGGTCTGGATCAGGTCCTCCGCTTGATATTTGCCTGTTCCCGACTCATAGCTTCTTTGCACCTTGCCGATGCGTTTGTCGGAAGACACCGAGCCGTTGCCGGTCACAACGCGGCTTGACTGGACATTTTTTCCGTATTCGTCAAATTTTGTGATGACCTTGAAGCTGCCGGTATAGTCTTCTTGAGATTCGTATATGGGTGTGCCTTTTTTGGACTGGTCGCTGCTTGCCTTCTTTTCCAGCCCGATGTGGCCGGAGCCTTCGAATGCTGTCTCCGAGGCAAGAGTAGTGCCGTTTTTGTCCAGAGACAGGCTGCTTTCGCGCTCGATTTTATTGGCATATTTATAAATTTCTACGACTGATGCGCCCGTGATTCGGTTCTTGGCCTCCTGCTTCTCGGACCATTTAGAGCTGTAGTTCACGGCTCTTCCATTGGGAAGGTTAAATGTAGATGGTGCATATTTTTCCGATAGACTGGTTTTGACCTGTATGGACTTGTTTTTGGCGACTAGCCTCGTCTCATCATCTCGCTTATAGCTTCCACTGCCGTGGCCCTGCACCTTCACCGCGGTTCCCAGGGCATTGGCGATGAGCACCGTTGCCGAGCTGGAATCAGAGTCAGGCAGTCCCAGATATGTGGCGGTTATATTGACGTAGTTTGTCAGCTTATTGATGCTTTCCGCAGTGTCGAGCCTGCTGTCGAACCTGACAAAACCGTGGCCTGATACGGACTCGCGGGACCGGAATTCCATCTCGGATTTGTTCTCTTTCATTTTGACAAAAAGGAGGATCTTTCCGCCATATTTGGACGGAAGGTGGCCGACGCTCCAATTCAATACATTTCCCTGGATGCTAGTGGGGCTTGGATTCGCATCCAGATATTCCACATCGGGCAGGATATCCGTGACCATAGTGTCCTCGGCATCGAGTGCCAGAGCATTTCCAAAATAAATGGTATAATTGATCACATCACCGGGCGAGTATGATTCTTTATCTGCCGACTTGCGCACGTACAGGGAATGAACCACGAAGGTCTCCAGAGTCTTGAATTTTCCCACAGATTCATTGCTGTCGATCTTGTAGAGATTATAGACCTTGTCCATAGTGGGATGCTCCGGATTGGAGGGGAGCATCACCTTTAGCTCGATGGTGCCGTTGTCGCCTGGAGCCATTGTCTCGGAGTGGAGAGCAGTCGCATTCCAGAATAGGTGCAAACCTTCATCGTCACGCCAATATTCGCTTGCCTTGGGCCTTGCGCCCCGGACTAGATCGAATAAGAGGTGATTGTCGATGATATCCGTGACCGTAGCATTCTTTGCGACATCATTTCCGGAGTTCTGATATGTTATCGTATAATTCATTACACCACCGGGACTGATGATCTTCGTTGTTGCGCTTTTGTCGATCAGCAGCGAGGGGGAACTTCTTCTCACGATAGTGGTAACGGAGTCTTGCACGGAAGTTCCGTCCGCAATGGAGAATGTTGCCGAGCCCGTGAGAACCGTGCCATTAGGCGTATCGGCATTTGTCAACAAATTAATTATTATATTTCCTGAACTATTTTTAAACAAATTACCCAAACTCCAGGTTTTTCCCGATCCCTGGTCCGAGGCAGGATCGGAGGAGTTGAATTTGAGGCTTGAATCGTAATTGACATCAATCCTTGCTCCGGTGGCGTTGCCGCCCGAATTTTTATAGCTTATCGTGTAGGTGAGATTACTATCCTGGTGAACGGGATCGGGATAGTCGGCAAGAGTCACGCTGAGGACAGGCTTATGCGGGATGAGGATGATGCTGTCCGTCTCAGTCTTATAGTATCTCGATTGGAACTCATTTGCCTTTGCGCTGTACCAGGAGAGGTATGCCTTATTGGTTAGCTGATCTTTTTGCGATGCGCTTTTTGCGACCATCGCCTTGAATTTGACCTGAAAATATCCCTGATCGCCATAGTTTTTTCCCAGGTCTCCCAGATGCCACTGCAAAGCTTTGGAATTGGAATCGTCCGACCATTCCAGGCCGGGTGTCATTTCCATCGAGCCCTGCAGATAGGTCAATTCCTCCGGCAAAATGTCTATTACATGCACATCGTAGGCTTCCGAATCGCTGCTGGTGGTAGGTTGAATGGAAAGCGTGAAGGTTACGATCTCGCTCGGCTTGGCGGTGGTCGGATCAGGGGTAGCTCGGAGCGCCAAATCCGGTTCGACAACCTCTACAGGATTGGTTTCTGCAGATCTCCTGTGTGCCGAGCCCTTCGTGTCTGTCCACCTCAAGACCGCCTCGCCGGAGTTCAAGACTTCCCCATTGCTGATGCCTGAAACATTCGCCAAGACCGCTTTGAAGCGAATCTGTATATCCTGATTTGCAGAGTTGTCCACGCTGCCGAAATTCCAGACTATCTGCGCACTCTCTCGACCGTTATTCTGTGAATTCACGTTAACAAGTACCGAGGTTTTTGCGCCGGAGATGGTCGAGGTGCCGGACTCGAAGATCAATCCCGGTGGAAGATTAACGGATATGATTACATCATCAAGAATCTTTTGCGGCAGATTGATATTGAGAGAGTAGTAACCGTCTTCGCCATAAGCCACTCCTGATAATGCAAATAATGCAAATGAGGCCAAGATCGTCGCAGCCGGAAATAGAGATTGGGCTAATAGGCATCTTCTATTTGCATGCGTTCGCTTCAATTGGAGAGATCTTGGGTTCATTGGCATCCTTATTCGAGAATATCTTCCGTGAGTGTGATGGCAATCCGATAATTTCGGCCTTCGGTCAAGATTTTGTCGGACCAAGATACCGGCTGGATAACTGTGATGGGAATTGTCGCATCACCTGATCCGGAGATGAGGGTGCTGCTTGAATTTGAATCAAGCGTGGATAGATCAAGAGTGCTCCCGCCCTCTGCGCTGATGGTGGCAGGACTCTTCAGTCTATTGCCGTCGAGAACATATGCCCCCTGGACTGTGTCATACTCGGTCATGTAGCCGTCGTTGGTACAAGACACGGTTATCTGCCACATCTCTCCCTCCGTTGCAACAATAGACCCATGAACGATGGCTGGGGAGTATCTAGGGTTCAAGTTGATGAAGAAGCTATTCGGTTCCATGGAGACATACAATTCCGTCATCTCTCCACCTAGTGTGATATAATCGCTGACATATTGGCCGGGTGCTGCCTGTGGGACCGATTCGTCGGATTGAGGGCATGCCGGGGATATAGCCAGCAATGCTATGAGAATAATACGCAAGAGATGATGCGAAAGAGATGCGAGCATGGTGCTGGAAGAAATCGTGTCAGACATGGCGCTGCAATCATTTTTTTTTTGTGTGTGTGTGTTTTTGATAGCATCTCTTTGGCGATCTCTTCTGGTCCGATTGAGCACGTACTGATCTTGAATTGCCATGTCTAAATCATTATTATAAATGATGAGGTGAGTGGGATCTCATTTTGCATTTCCTGCATCGTCCCGCTCAGCTAAATATATCAAATGTTGTCTCCTTGGATGCAAGGATCGTTCCATCATCGGTCTTAACCGTGGTTGTCAGATTATATGTCCCGTCTGGCAGGCTCTCGGCTGGAATTAGTTTGAGTTCAATCTTGCGAGAGTAGCTTGGGACGGATCGGGCCGCCTGCTTTGCCGTGGCGTTGGCCACAATTCGGTCGCTGCTATCTTTTACGATTGCCTCTGCCTGGAATTTATAATGATGGTTTCCAGTATTTTTAAAGATGAATGAAACATTTTGCTCTTTTCCTGAAATCGGTTCACGCAAAGTGAGGTTTGAGATCTCGCCCGCATCCAGGACCCCTGTGCCGTTTACCGTAAGCCTGACCGGGATATTTATTGCCACATTTATTCCGACACTGTTGTTGCTCGGGTGGGCACTGAGGATATTGATTATTGCATATCTGCCCCCGACGGCGGCATCAGAGGGAATTGTTCCGTCTATAACCACTGATTTGGACTCGCCCGGCTCGAGATGAAAGCTCTCAGGAGTGGCTTTCAGGAAAGGCCTGGCGGAATAGAGGCTGGTATCCTGCGTCTCATTTAGTGCCGCTGAAGAGCCGTCTTCGGTTTGACCGTAGCCTAATATTTTCACTTTCATGTCCAACGGCGAGTCGGAGGTCTTGGTGGATACTATGGCCTCATGGCTTACATGCTGCCCAGGAGCTGCAACTTCTTCAAAGACTGCACCATCAACTCTCAGGCCCGCCGACGCTGGGCCCATTCCCAGGAGCAAAGCCAGCAAGCTCAGTGAAATCAGCAGTAGCTTGGAATTCTTCATTCTTCTATCTCCAGCAAGTCTTGTGACATAATTAAAGACTGTTCCGATATAATAACCTTATCCCACAATGGCTAAGTGTTTCGGCCAGGTTTATGCAATTTTTGGCCGAATTTGCATCAATCAACAGACGCCGTGAGAGTGATGTTCATCTTGTAGTCATTGTGGGGTTTATCATCTAATATGATGTCCTGCGTCATGGTGAGAAGCCCGCTATTGCCGATGATTCCTTCCCAGGATAAGATCTTTTGAGGCTCAGTCGTAACGGATACTTCTTCAGGTATTCCAAGTCCTGTAAAGGAGATATTCATTCCATTGGCAAGAACATCCTCCGGATGACTTGCGGACGCCATAGTTGCCCTATTAGCGGATACATACATGCTCCAGGGATCTCGGCAGTTTCCTATTAGATATACATAATAATCATTATCGTGAAATTCATTTGAACCCAGTCTGAGCGTCCAGGACACTGGATTGGGCGGGGTCACCTCAATAATGATAGGAATATCCGCGCTCACGGTAATATCATTTGAACCTTCGGCAAATCCCATGCTGGCCAAAGCAATAAATGCTGCCAGGGCTATCCAATATATCTTAGTATTATTCATATTGAATCATCACTCCTTATGCAAGGCAGTTCTCAATTGACCAGTCTGTTTTTTGATCATTTTCATCATGACGCCATCCCCGTAACAGTTATAACAGTTTGATAGTTTTGCGCGGGAACGTCCCCGATGACGACGAATTGGCTTATATTCAGTGGGAGATCCATGTTCTTATTTTCGCCTTCTGAATCACCGCTGCATTTCAACAGTTCCTTTGGAGAAGACGACAGTTCAATGACATAGTTATTAGTAATATATTGTCTATTAAATAGAGATTTTGCATAGACAGGGTTCAGGATGGAGTATGTTCCACTGGTCATCCTATCGGGATTCGCGCTGAGTGATATGGCCCAGCTATCGCTGTTGGTTGTGATATGAATATTTCCAACACGATACTCATTATCCATCAATCCAAATGTCCATTTATTTGGATTGTCTGGGGCCGTGACCTCGATGCTCTTAGGTACATTGCCTTTGATCTCAAATGCGCTATTCGCCAGTACCATATTGCAGAGCAAGATCATGGTTATTAGAGCTACGAACAGAGTGTTCCTCATAAGCATTTTATTTACTCCGTTTTCCAGATTTCTGCGGGATCTTGAGAAATGTGAAAGAATTATGGACAAAAGCCCAGCTTCCGGCTTGGTCCATATTTTGTTCTCTATGTCACACTTCCGGTTATGGTGATGTTCATGCTGTAGTCGTCATGGGGCTTATCCGTCCATGCTACTGTTTGATTTAGATAAAGGGTGACTGCGCTGGTTGATGCTGCAACTCCTGATGCAAGTGTCCCTTCGCTCGTTCCTAATGTTATCGGACTTGTGCCGGATGATGATGCACTTGCCTTCAAGGCGCTGCCAAGTGTATCCGTATACCCAAGCTTGTTTGACATTTTGGCTTTGTCCGATACGAGTTTTACGGACCAACTGTCACTATTTGTGCTTAAACCAATCTCACCAGCATTTTGCCACGAGCCTGCGCCCGGAGCAAATGTCATGGCCGGCGAGGCTGGTGCCGTAACTTCAATGGACTCATCTACTTGACCGGTTATCTCGAAATCTACTGCCTGTGCCATTCCGCCCAGAGCCGTTATGGCCACGAGAGCGATAAATACTGTCATTATACTATTCATATTCTTTATTCCTCTTTCTAAACATCATGGATATTTATGAACAGACTATTCTAAGGATATTCCAGAATTACCAGTTACTATGTGTTCATGCTAATGACCTGAATTGGTGTCTCTACAATAAAGATCTTATTGTTACAGTTTATCAAATGTTGTCCTTTATCATCAAATTTGATCTATACAAACAAATTTTGCAAATGGGTTCAAACCACTTCTCGTTATGAATAACGGTTTCGTTTTTGAATTCCGTTCGCTTAATTATCTTTTATCGAATTGCGTATTATGTTCGTGATTTGCCTATTGGGTTCTCGAACCGCGCATTGAACTAAAATTTATTGGACAGGTTAATATATGATTACGACTAACATCAGTATCTGAACTGAACTAAGATCATAAAATAGTTTGAGCAGACAAGACACAGAGACAAGCGCGACGGAGGACAAGGACATTTGCTTTCTGAGGAACGGTACAAAGACGCAGGAATTAATGGCAATTCGACTACATCCTCATCACTTAAGACGAAAGTCTTGCATTCCTTGATGGAAAACAGCCCGTCAAGCACAAAAATCATAAGCTCTAAACTCGATGTCCACCAGTCTTCGATAAGCCACGTCGTCAAGGATATGGTTCGTCAAGACCTCATCGCCAAGACCGATAAGGGCTATATGCTCACCAACATCGGGCGACTGCATGTGACCATCATGGACTCCTTGCATGCGACATTTGGGGCGATTGAGCGGCAAAAGGATTTCATCCTGAGCCATAATCTGTTTGACGTTCCCATGAAATTCCAGACACAGGTCGGCATAATCTGCAACCAACAGGAGCAACTGAATACAGATATTTCAACGCCGTTTCGCAAGCAAGAATATCTAACTAACAGTTTGAAAAACTCAAATGAGATTCGGGGCATATCTTCCGTCATTAGCTCAGAACATGCGAGAGCAATCATTCATGCCATTAAACAGGGGGCGGATGTAGATATGATAATCACGGATAGAGTCCTGCAGGTTCTCAAGGACGAATATACGGCCGTTCCAAGAGAGACACCAGTGTGCAGAAATCTGAAGATCCGCTGCATCGATGAGATCAAATTAAGCTTATGGGTCACAGAAAAAAATATGTTCTTAGGGCTTCATAGGCTCGACGGCAGTTATGATTTCGAGAATATAATAATTTGCAAAGATCAGGATGCGATAGAATGGGGCCACATGCTCTTTCGCCATTATCTGGGAAGAACCAAACTGATTAATGATCCCCTATTAAGTTCATCTTAGTTTTGGATCGTAGGATTGCGAAGGTTGGACATCGCGTATCTCAGGCTGCAAGAGTTTCGACGGGAAGTCAAAACTGCCGGGAATTCCCCGGTCTTTAGAGATCGTCTCGTCCTTTGTTCTCGCTGCCCTCGGTGATGTTTCCCTTCACCTTGGCAAGGCGTGCCTTGCTGGCCTTGATGGAGCCGGCAAGCGTGCTCGGTGCTGCCTCTTCACCGGCAGTGGCACAGTCGGTGCATTCCTTCTCTTGGGGTGTGCGGGAGCATAATCCCTCTTCGGTATCCACATTGACTGCAAGTGAGCTGTTATTGGAATACTGGTAAATCAGCTCCACTGGTCGGCTAAGAAGCGAAATGGGACTGAAGATAAGGCCGGTGCGCAGTGTTTCATTCGGCTTTAGCTCTCTTGCGACGATTCCCTTTCTTCCGTAGGCGTCATACTTCACGCTGCCGTACTTCCAGCCCCATTGATCTATCAAGCTGAAGTTCCTCTCATCGAGAGGCAACTTCGTTGTGTCGTTATTGATGACACCGATGTCGAACTCAATAGTCTTCTTATTCGATGTCGTCCAGGATCGCAGGACCCCGTAATATAGAAGCGTCACATTTGCATTGCTGGAATTGGAGACTTCAGGAAAAGGAATGGTGAATTGCTCGCCGCCGGACGGGTCCTTGCCAAGGTCTACGGTCAGGCTCTTGATAATGGTCTCGACTGGGACCACGAATCCGATCAGACGCCTTCCTTGCTGCAATTCTTCGGTGTAATCCGCGCGGTAACTGTAGAGCCGATCGTTGCCGTCGGTGAGCGTATAACTCGCTTGGATCGGCCTGATGTCGCTGGCGTTGACTCTGACGAGGCTTGTATCTATATGCAAAACTGCATATAGATCTGCATTGGCATTACCTGAATCCCAGCGATCCTTGAAGGAGCCGAAGATGGTACAATTGATGGCCCCATTGCTCCCGTGCAGGGGATATCCGCTGACCAGGCCGATGGAAAAAATGATCAATAAGGCGACCACCGCGTATCTCATTTATAATATACTCCTTATATCATGCGATCTGTCTCTCATATGGCACGCATATATTGAGCGATTCGGCCATATATAGTCGCCGTCTTATTTAAGAATGTGCCCAGGGTCTCCCCTGGGCCGGACTGGATAGCTCTTCATCAGGTCGTTTGCGTGGTGGAGGGCGCAGCGCCGTTCAATACGCTGGTTGTGGTATTATTTAAGGTGCTATTTAAGGTGCTGTTCAAGACATTGTTCGTGGTGCTGCTAATAGTGCTGTTCGCCGTGGCGTTTTGATCGGTGCTCTCCGTCTCGTTATGAGTGCTCTTATGCAAATTTGCTTTGGCGGCTGCAAGACGCTCCTTTGTCGAGCTGAGGCTGGAGTTGATCTTCTGGCCCACCGCGGATTCCTGTCCCGATGCGGTGGCATTCTCTTTACCTGCCAACCTCGCCTTGCTGGCGGCGATCTGCTCTTTCAGAGAGCCTAGCTTTGTGGCAGTGGCACTGGCAGTTTTATTGGTCTCGTTTCCTGCGCTTGCTGCCTGGCTTTGCGTCTGGTTGCTGCTCGGCTGGACGAGCGCGGCATTCTCGCTTGAGGATGGAGCAGCCGCAGAGGAAGTGGCATTCTGGGTGGCATTGGCACCGTAGACCTTATCGTCGGTAAGCGCCACCAGATCACTCTCCAGATTTATGAGGACTTGGCTGGAAGAGCCATAGTTGTAGGCCAAGGCGGCCGGTTTGCTCAGGAGGGAGATGCCGGTAAATCCGACCTTCACCCGATCGCTGCTAGCTTTTTTCGGTCCTATGACCTCGGGATCGAATCCAAGTGTGGGAAGGTAAGGCCATCCCCACTGATCCAGAAGCGTGAAGTTTTCGGGAGTCAGATAGAGGTCTTTGGTGCCGTTGTTGGCCACGCGGACCTGAACGACGACGCCCTGCTCGTCTGGGTTGATCAGCCAATCGCTGATACCGTAATATCTTACGACTACATCCCCGCCGGCGCTTTTAGGCGTGGCCCACCAGTTGATGTTGAAAGTCTTTCCACCGACAGGAATCACACGGATCAGCTTGAAGAGATCATCCTGGGGCACGAGGAAGTAAACCAGATGACGCTTCTCCTGCAGGGTCTTGAAAAGGCCCGGCTGATAGGTCTTGTCGTTTTGATCCACCAGCTCATAAGTGGCGTTCTCCGTATTTACGAGGCCGATATCGACCTTCAGGATCTCCTGGGTCGCGTTCTCGTCGGCAAGAGGAGTCCTGGTTGATCCGAAGAGCACGACTGTTGCGTTTCCATCGCTGCCTTGCAGCGGAACGGCCCACGCCGTAGTGGCCGTCAGGGCCAGTAAAAGGGCAAGAATAATTAATCTCACTATAGTACCCCCATGAAACTTGTGGTCTTTTGTGTGGTAGCTAAATTAATACTATTAGTGACATTTGTCATTCGGTTATATACATTTTATCCAAGAAAAGCGGTTTTTAGCGGTTTTCAGGAGCGACACCTTCTCTGCGTTATCTATTATATCCAGTGATCAGTCAATCAAAATGCGCCCATTATGGTGCTGGTATAGTATTTCTTCAGCTTGAGAAGGGCTTCCTGCACCAAGCTGGGAAACCTATATCTGCCTGTTACATCATAAGCGGAGAGCGGTGTTCTAGTTGTCATCGCCTATCCTTGTTACCTGCGGCCTGCCCTACGCCAATGGGCCCTGTCACTTAGGCCATCTCAGAACTTATGTACCTGCGGACATCTTCGTAAGAGGATTGCGGAAGATGGGCCGGGATGTGCTCTTCGTCAGCGGCTCGGATGCTCACGGTACGCCCATCGTCGTTAATGCCGAGGCCCAAGGAATACAGCCGAAGGCGCTCGTAGCCAGATATCACCAGCACTTCGACGAGATCTTCAAGAGCATGGGCGTTACCTTCGATTTCTTTGGCGACACGGACGATCCTGCCTGCCACAATCGCACGCAAGAACTCGTAAAAGTCCTCATGGATAAGGGCTACGTCTATCCTAAAGAGATCGAGCTGGCATACTGTCCCAAATGCGAACGATTCCTTCCGGACAGGTACGTCGAGGGCGAATGCCCCTACTGCGGCAAAACAGCCCGGGGCGATGAATGCGATATGGGCTGCGGACGCCATTTGGAGCCGGGCGAGATCCGGAACGCGGTCTGCAAGGTCTGCGGCGGCAAGGCCGAGTACCGCAAGCAAGTTCATTACTTCTTCAAGCTGTCGGAGTTCAAGGATTTCTTGCTCGGGTTCCTGGAAACCCTGGGCGGGACGGCCTCGGCCCGAAATTACGCCATGGAGTGGGTGCGCCAGGAGCTGAAGGACTGGTGCATCACTCGCAGCATGGCATGGGGAATCAAGTTCCCAGGTCACGACGAATTGGTGGTCTACGTCTGGGTGGATGCGCCCATCGGCTACATCGCCTTCAGCGAAGAGTGGTGCGCCAAGAACAATGTGGATTGGCAAAAGTACTGGAAAAACGATGCCAGGATCATCCACTTCATCGGCGGGGACATAGTCTACCATCACTGCATCTTCTGGCCGGCCATGCTGAAGGGAGCGGACTATACCCTGCCTTCGGCAGTCGTCGCCAGCGGCATGCTCAAGATCGACGACAAGAAGTTCTCCAAGTCCCGCGGCAACGTCATCTGGGTGAAGGAGGATTACCTGGAGAAGGGGCTCCATCCCGACCTGCTGAGATATTACCTGGCCAGCTACACCGCACATAATAAAGAGGTCAACTTTGCCTGGAAGATCTTCGCAGACAAGGTGAATACCGAACTGGTGGGTGCTTTTGGCAACTTCCTCAACCGGGCCCTGACCTTCACGGTTAAGAATTTTGATGGAAGGGTTCCTGAGGGCGAGATCGACCCGGAGGTTATGACCAGGATCGAGCAGACCCAAAAAGAGGTCGTCTCCGCCTTGGAGGAGTACGAATTCAAGAAGGCATCGGACAGCGTGATGAGCCTGGCCGACTTCGGGAACATCTACTTCCAGAGCCGCGAGCCCTGGAAGCTGGTCAAGAGCGACAAGGCGGCAGCGGGAAAGGTGCTGAGGACCTGCCTGCAGATCGCCAAAGCCCTGGTGGTTCTCATGGAGCCGGTCATGCCCGGCAAGATGGAATCTGCCTGGAAGCAGCTCGGTCTGGACGGCCAGGTCGGAGCAGTGCAGTTCTCCGAGGCATTAGTGCCTATACCGGAAGGCCGGCTGCTGGGCAAGCCGGAGATTCTCTTCACACGCATGGAAGAGGCAACTGTGAAGGAGCTGGACAGGATCTTCCAGGAGAGAATAGAGCAGGCGGAGGCCAAGGCTAAAGGAAAGCCCGTTGTGAAGAAAGGACAGATCGCCTTTGAACAGTTCGGTGCTCTGGACCTGCGGGTGGGAGAGATCAAAGAAGCGAGCCATATCAAAGGCTCGGACAAGCTCCTCAAACTCATGGTTGATATCGGCGGCGAGACGCGCCAGGTGGTAGCGGGCATTGCCCATAGCTACAAGCCCGAGGAGCTGGTGGGCACTCAGGTCGTGGTCCTGACCAACCTGAAGCCTGCCAAGCTCTTCGGCATCGAGTCGCAGGCCATGCTCCTGGCAGCAGATACTGCCGGGAAGGCCGTGCTGCTGCGACCGCGTGAATTAGTGGATACGGGAACTAAGATTAGATAGGAATAGATAGGAGGATTACAGTGTTGCTCCAGATTGAGAATCTGTCCAAAACTTACAGGTTGAAGGACAGGGATATTGTGGCTCTTAAAAATGTCAGCTTCTCAACCAGGCCTGGTGAGATTTTAGGGCTGGTGGGAAAGAGCGGGGGAGGCAAGAGCACCCTGATGAAGATCCTGCGAGGCATGGAGAGCTTTGATTCTGGAAAGATCGTCATGGACGGAATCACCATCACGCCGGATTCCGACGATGCGGTTGTCAGGGCACAGCTGGCAGTCACGGCCATTCACCTGCAAAGGGACTTCGCCCTCTGGACGGAAACCGCGCTGAGAAACGTGGTGCGCAGGGTTCATTCCCGCAAGACCGGGTTTGAGGTTTTGCCCATACCCGAAAATGCGGACTACGACGATGTGTACAAAGAGGCCATGTACTACCTGCGGCTGGTGGGCCTGGAGGATAAGGCGAATCACCTGGCCACCATCCTCAGTGGCGGTGAGAAGCAGAGGCTGCTCATAGCCAGGCAACTGGCAAAAAAGCCCAAGATTCTTCTTCTGGATGAGCCGGCCACCATGGCCTGTCCGTCCACCAAACAAGAAGTTCTGGACGCCATCAAGAACGTAAACAAAGAGCTGGATCTGACCATAATCGTGGTGTCTCATCTGCCCGAGATTCACGAGTATCTGGCAGACCGGCTGATCTGGCTGGAGAAGGGAGAGATTGTTGCCGATGGGAAGCCGAGAGCGATCCTGGACCGATTCATGGCGGGTATCGGAAAGATGGAACCTCTGGCACTCCGGCCCGACCCACAGCCGCTGATTCGGGTAAGGGGCGTATCCAAGAGAGGCTGCCAGATTTGCACCGGAGAGGTCCTGAATGTCCTGAAGATGGAGAACCTCAACTTCGACGTAAATGAGGGTGAGATCACCTCGTTTATAGGAAACAGCGGTGGAGGAAAGACAACTCTTCTAAAAATCATGCAGGGCGTCAAGCTGCCGGATGAAGGAATTGTGTACTACCGTTACGGCGACAAATGGGTGGACATGATGACCTATTCGCCCGACAGAATGAATGTACGCCGGACTTTAGGCATCATGTATCAGGAGTTCGCCCTTTACGCCGGAGAGACCATCCTTGATCAGATCGCCTACCAAATGGGCATCAAGGGCAATGATGTGATTGAAAATGCCCGGGCTATGGCTGAGGAGCTGGGCATCAGCGATAAGGTGCTGGATGTCATCTATGCGTTAACGGATATGTCGGAAGAGGATGCCAAGGCCGCCTTTGAGGCATTGGGACTGAACAGGGAGATATTCAAGGATCTTTTCCCTCGCTTCCCCATGACCGAGGCCCGCAAGTTTGCCGAGCCGATCTTCGAGCTGATGTCCCTCGATGCCGAGGTCATGTGGAAGCTGCCCGAGCAACTGAGCGGCGGAGAGCGCGTAAGAGCATCTTTGGCCATACTGCTGGCAGCCAGGCCCAAGATTCTGATCCTGGACGAGCCCTTTGGGGATATCGATCCCATTACTTTGCGTGAGGTCTCCAATGCCATTAAGAAGATTAATGCCAAATTCGACACCACTATAATTCTTGTGAGCCATCACGTCGATTTTGTCAAGGAGATCTCTCACCGGGCAATTCTCATTGAAAACGGGGCCATTGCAGCGGATGGAGATCCCGTCGAGGTCTGCAATGCTTACCTGGCCAGTTGCCATGCACCTTATTTGAAGTACCTGGAAGAACGATATGCTATCCACGGATGACCGGTAAATGGAAGCGGATTTAGAAGAAATTTATAGTCAGGTGGCAAGCCAAGTCACGCCCGATGAGTTTCTTTCAAGGGTGGAAGAGAAGGTAGTCCTCATGGCGGGCCTGTGTGATCGCAGGACCGCCGGAATGCTCGTCGCGCGAGACCTGGGTGCCTCCGAGGTGCTGACCAAGATCGGGTCGATCAGGCCGGAGATGGGAAACGTCACATTTGTGGGAAAGGTGATGAGCGTCTCCGAGATTCGCGAGTTCCCGCGCTCGGACGGATCGCTGGGCCGCGTGGCCAATCTGATGCTCGCAGATGAGACGGGAACCGTGCGCGTGGCCCTCTGGGATGAGACCGCGGAGCTTGTGCGCTCCGGCGATCTGAAGGTCGAACAATGCCTCAAGATCCGGGGCTTGGCCAAGGAGGGATATGCCGGGACCGAGGTGAGCCTGGGGCGCAGCGGCGGCATCGAAGAGGTGGATCTCGACATAAAGCCTCGGGCGGAGCCCTACAAGATCTCCGAGATAAAGAGGGATATGAGCGAAGTAAGCCTGCGGGCCGTGGTTGTGGACCCGGGCGAGGCTCGTGAGTTTGTGCGCAAAGACGGAAACAAGGGCCTAGTCAGGACCGTGCTCCTGGGAGACGAGACTGGCAAGATCAATCTCACGCTCTGGAACGAGCAGGCCAAGATGGCTCTCGCGAAAGGCGAGACCGTAGAGGTCGTCAACGGCTCCTCGCGCGAGAGGTACGGCTCCGTCGAGATTCAGACCGGCAGCTACACGGTAGTGCGAAAGAGCAGTGATGCGGTCAGCTTCTCGGAGAAGATGACCCCGGTTTCGGACCTGAAGCCCGGCGCTCTGGCAAGCGTTGCAGGATTCGTGACGGGACTTGGCGAAGTGCGCGAGTTTCAGAGGGATGACGGAAAGGTTGGGCGTGTGGCCAGTATCTACATCTCTGACGCCACAGGTCGCGTGAAAGTGGCTCTCTGGGGAGACCACGTGCAGCTCTTGCAGGGCCTGGATATCGGATACAAGGCCGAGATCATCGACGCTATGGCCAAGAGCGGCTGGAATGATGAATTGGAGCTCTCCTGCGGATGGCGCACCAGGATTACTTTCGCCCCGCCTGAGTAAATGAGTTAAAGAAGATATGCGCACTAATGTCCGAGGAAAATCCAAGATGGCTACAAAATTACTGGAAGATCTGCCTGGCGTGGGTCCGGCCACTGCCGAGAAGCTGCGCGAGGCAGGCTTCAATTCTGTCGAGTCTATAGCCGTTGCGTCTCCTGGGGAGCTGGTGGCCGCAGCTGAGGTCGGCGAGGCAACTGCCTCCAAGATCATTGCCGGTGCGCGCGAAGCAGCGGACGTGGGCGGCTTTGAGACCGGAGACCGCATATTAGAGCGCCGCAAGCTGGTCGGAAAGATCAATACAGGCAGCAAGAGCTTCAACGAACTCCTGGGCGGCGGCATGGAGACGCAGTCCATCGTGGAGCTTTATGGAGAGTTCGGCTCCGGCAAGACCCAGGTGGCCCATCAGATGGCCATAAATGTTCAGCTGCCCCTGGAGATGGGCGGCTTGAACGGCTCAGTCATCATCATCGATACCGAGAACACCTTCCGGCCTGAGCGCATCGACCAGATGGTGCACGGCCTGCCGCCTGGACCCGACGGCCAGACCTGGGAGACGGAGGAATTCTTAAAGCACATCAGCGTGGCCCGTGCCTTCAACTCCAACCATCAGATCCTGCTGGCGGAGAGTGCCATGGATCTGGCCGATAAGATGAAGGATTCAGGGAAGCCGGTGCGCCTTATCATCGTGGATTCCGTGACGGCTCACTTCCGGGCGGAGTACGTCGGGCGCGGAACACTGGCCAACCGCCAGCAGAAGCTCAACAAGCATCTGCACGACCTGATGCGCTTCGGAGATCTGAACAACGCCCTGATCCTCGTGACCAACCAGGTCATGGCCAAGCCGGATACGTTCTTCGGAGATCCGACAAAACCCGTGGGCGGACACGTCCTCGGCCACACGGCCACCTTCCGTCTCTACCTGCGCAAGTCCAAGGGCGAGAAGCGCATCGCCCGGCTGGTGGATTCACCCAATTTGCCGGACGGCGAGGCAGTCTTCTCCGTGACCACAGAGGGCTTGAAGGATTGAGGCTGGCCGGACGCAAATTTCAGAATTGAAATCTCGTCTCCAGAATCGAGATCGCATTGATGAGCCGTCCGGAAAGGCTGGCCGGACGGCTTAAAAATGGTTCAGAGAATCTCAGCAGCTGATTTGTGCATTTTTCTTTTATCGGTTCTGAGAGTTTTTATTCACCCATTCCCTTGCATCATATCTTCGACCGCCGATAATTGCTGAAGTCTTCTTTTGTATTCTCCTTTTGTATACTCCATTTGGATAATGTCCATTGAGGTGAAAGTACTTTTTCCCATCTCAATTTTGTCCTTTTTTTCAATTAACTCTTTTTGTTTCAATTCCAAAAACGGAATAAGCAAATATTTCTTATTATTGTTAATCTCCTGCAATTTTAGCCGCCGGATTTATACACGCAAGTGATATCGTAGTCTATTGCCCACGATTAAGAGTTGACAGAAAACTGCCATCATGGGGGATGGGAAAATTGCTCTAACTCATCTCCCCGGCCCCTCCAGGACCAAAACGAATTCGCGTGGGCCAACGGTCTAGCTTGTTTATGACGAAATGGAGAATAGAATATGTCGGGTGTGCAAAAGTCAGATGCGATGTTGCAGCATGAGAAATGGATCGCCTGGGTAGTCGAACATAATCCAAAATGGCTGCCGGGAAGAGACAAGCCGGTCAACCTGATGCCTGAGACGCAGGTCCTCTTTATGGGATTTGCAGTCCTCACGGTAATTGTGGCCGTGGCATTGAGCGTCCATGCTTGATGCCGCTGGATACTGACGCCTCAAAATCCTCAAAAAACCCTCAACACCAGCCCAAACAACAAGCTCAAAGCTTGGCAGAGCGCAAAAAAACCTAAACTCTGCACGACGAAACCTTTTTTAGGCTCAATTGCGATCTTTTCTTTAGATGCTACTGACTCAATTATTCTCTAAAATATTCACTAAAATCGTTGCGGACTCGGATCATCAAGCTCGGACTCGGCCTGCATGCAGCAAGCAATCTATTCGGGAGGGATTGCAGAAATGATTCGGGCCCTCGTCGTGGATATCGATGGCACTCTGAGCGACCGCAATCGTGTGCTCTGTCCTGCCGCAGTTGAGGCTCTGCGCAAGCTAAAGGCGCCGGTCGTTCTGGCCACAGGCAATACTCACTGCTTCACCAGGACCGTCTCTGTCTTGCTCGGCACGCCACGCATCTTCATTGCCGAGAACGGAGGAGTCGTCTCCCATTCCGAAGAAGAGATGGAAGTCTTGGCGGACCTGAAGCTATGCGAAGACGCGTTCGAAAAACTTGCCAAAGTATTTCCGCTGCAAAGATTCAACTCAGCTCGCTACAGATTCACCGACATCGCCCTGCAGCGCAACTTCGACGTGTCGGCTGCAACCGCCTTCGCCGAAAAGCTCGGGCTGGCGGTGGACATCATCGATACCACCTATGCCGTGCATATCAAAGACAAGAAGGTTGACAAAGGAACCGGCCTACGCTGTGTGGCAGAGCGCATGGGAATCGACCTGAAAGACTTTGCGGCCATTGGTGACAGCGACAGTGACCGGGCAATGTTCGAGCTGGCGGGCTTTCGGGCCTCAGTGGGCAACGCTTCCCCGGAGCTGAAAGCGGTCTCAGATTATGTGGCCAAGAAGAGCTACGGCAACGGCTTTGCAGAGATCGTAGGGCACATGATCGGCCACAAAATGTTTGAATGAATCGATCAATCAGGTTGTGAAATTATGTTTTCCTACGACCGGAAGTCCTCGCCGGATTTGGTAAAGTACAGTATCGAATATAGAAATGGCATCTCTATTTGCGACATCAGCTTTGCCGGACTTGCCCAAGAAAGGATCAAGGCTTACATGGTCATGCCATCCGGCAGCGGTCCGTTTGCTGCAATTCTATTCCTGCATCCGGGTCCCGGAAGCAGATCCACTTTCCTGGATGATGCGCTGATTTTGGCAGAAAAAGGCGCAGCCTCTCTGTTCATTGAGGCACCGTGGGCAGACGGCCCCGCATTCGGAATGCGAGCCAGCGGAAAAGCCGAGGACGTTCGTGACTGGTTCAAACAGATCGCCATCGATTTGCGACGCGCCATTGATCTCATGTCCTCGATTCCGATTGTGGACAAAGAGCGAATTGCCTGCGTCGGCCACAGCATTGGTGCACTTTTCGCCGGGATACTTTCCGGCGCGGACGGAAGGATCAAAGCCAGTGTACTGATGGCAGGAGTGGGGAGCTTTACCGATGTTGCTGCTCTGAACATGCCGGGCCTGGCGGGAGATGAGCTGGAGAGATACAGGCAGATCATGCAGCCGATCGATCCGGCAGGCTTTGTGAGAAACGCCGCGCCCTCTGCGTTATTTTTCCAGTTTGGCCTGCAGGATGTCTTTTTTCCCAAGCAGGCATTCTTGGATTTTTTCGCAGCGGGCAGCGAGCCGAAAGTGGTGCAGTGGTATGATGCCGATCACTACAGCCTGAACGAAGCGGGTCGCAGCGATAGGGTGAAATGGCTGACATCGATCCTTGGTTTAGACAATTGAGCAGATACAACCTACAAAAAACGCATCTGCATCGATTTTGCACTTAATGTCTCACGGCTCTAACCTATTTTTAAGCTTGATCTATCTGGCTTATTTTGGCTTGATCTGCAAAGTAGCTGCGCCCAATGGTTCTCGCAGACGATCCACCAGCCCAAAGTATCCTTGGCCAATTGGCGCGCAGCGGGGCAGAAGGCGTCCACGGCCAGGTGGTAGGGCATCTCCTTCAGAGGCGGATGAAGCGGATACTTGGTGCAGGTGGCGGGCCGAATCTCGTAGATTTCGCACCGGGAATTTTTCGAATCGTAAAATGGGCAGGGTTGCTTGAGAATCCAGACATCTAGTACCTTGTCGTGTTTGCACAAAGTCTTCAGCCTCTTTTTGCCGACCCGATTTGCAATCTTCTCAAAGTCATCTTTTTCCAGGAGCAGCCCCGCCCCTGGTGCAAAGCAGCATCTTCCGCAATGCTGGCAGTTGAATCGCTCCCAAAACAGGTGAACGCCCTCGTCCGAGCCCTTGCGCTCGTCGCGGGCGGGCAGGGGCAGGGAGATGTCGAAGGGAATAATCTCGCCCTGATTTATCCGAGAAAATTGCTCCTCCTTCTTTAGCTCGGACCAGTGGGGCCGCATTTTCAAAAGAAGCTCATGATCGCCCCGGCGTTTTTCTTCCACGCAGGAGGAGAAGCAGAGCTGGTGGCAGAGCTTGCGAACTGCAGAGATTTGATCAATTTTGCGGTCGCTCATTGACTCCTTTGTAACTGATGCTCTGGAGATATGCCCTTCAATATAGCTTGGGGGAATGGCCAGCTTTTGGAACGGCCCGCGGGCTGCTTTGTTATGGTCTCGGCAACTTGAGACCGCAAGACCACGGTGCGGAGCTTCTTGAATTTGGCATTGCCGGCCCCAGGCATGCAAGTCGCCTTTGCATAAATCAATATGGTTCCTCGCTAT
>RPOO01000012.1 GCA_003857025.1 Methanothrix sp. | reverse complement strand
GTCGTTCAAGTTGATTGCTAATGGCTTCGGACCCGGCATGATACTCCCCTGTTGCGGAGTATCTGCCAATGATTATATATAAAACATTATCATTAGGTCTATATCAGCCCAGATGTACTAGCCTCTGCAGACAGGTAACAGGGACAGCGTTAATTGTCGTTAAATACAATCTCATTTGCCAATCGATGCTAAATAACATCTGGCAAAATCCATGAACTGCCGCAGGGCTATAAAGGGATCGTCATCGATATTGCTCTCCTCGACAGCATCTTGAGAGCCGTTATGAAAGTGCTTGGGAAAAGTTGACACAGTTTTCCAGTTAGTATCTGGAAAATTGTCATGCCGGAACATGCAACCGTCCACATGCCTCCGCTCCCAATGGTATGAGAAGCGATCCGAGACCTTGAGCGAAAACCATACGTCGACAAAGGAGCCATCATTTATGAACGCTCTCAGCTTGCCGCGAAAAATGAGGGAATCGGAAGAAATATCGGCATATTCTGCATCGATGATCCTCTTTAGAACCTTCAGATCTGCAGCTATTGCGGAAGGCTCTTCATCGCAGATAATAGCTCGTCTCTCCTTGATTCAAGATAGTCAAGCTCCTGGAAATCATCTAGGATATCAGCCTCTTGGACTTCGCCTCTCTTAAGCTTGTCGTCCAATTCAAAGACTGACCGAACGCCGTGCTTGGTTCCAATCTCGATTATCTCCGCCTCGATGCACCTCAGTTCTCTCTCCAGAAAGGCCTTAATGCTGGCTTTAGCTAGAACATCACGATCCATCTTCAGGGTGCTCGCAACCTTATCGATGACTTCCATAACCTGATACCATCTTTACGCTTGCGCTAACGCCTACATAATAGCATCCGATGATATTTCAATTCTCCCATTGATAAATGACAGGATTTTTTTTTGATTCAACAACCTTCCAGCACTATTAACGAGCCTAAATCCAATGGACAGCCTGCGCCCTCATGCGCCCGCCCATGCGTGCACGCGGGCCCGCCTGGCAGCCAGCGACGCGAGATCGGACGGACCGGAACACGGACAGCAGGCCACGAGCACAGCCTGGTGCGGAGATTGGTTTCCTACCATTTGGGACGACTTTCAGCAAATTGGCAAGAAGAAACCGATTCAGCCTCAAGGAAAATAACTCATTCACCCATGAATGACCGATCCCTCGCATATCTAATTTTGTTCAATTCGATGATTGCCGGGATATAAATTATTATTTGCTCATTTTCAACATCTCTTTGTTCCTAAAAAGATGGATTTATCGGCTTAGGCGGCTCAGGCTGAGGATTCAGTTGATCGATTGGATCCATGTCACGCAGAGACTTCTTTGAATTGATCGCCACAAAATCGATGATTTTCTCCGCGGTGACCGACGACGCGCTGCCGCCGATAGTAACGCTGAAGGTCTTGCCGGCAAATTCATTTCCCTGGTTCATATATCTCAAGCGGATGGTATAGACTCCATCCGCCCAGTTATTCTGTTTGGCGGGTGAAGACGGATAGCCCGGATTTAAATAATCGGCAGTAGGGAATATTGAGATCCAATAGCTGCAGGGAGCGGTAGGATTTGTGTAGCCGGCATATGTCGGGCTGACGCTCATGATGCGCGCAGCTTTTCCGCCAGAAGGCGCTTCAAGCGTGTCGATCTCGAAATTGTTTCGCTCGAGTCCGCAAATTGCCTCCGACGTTTGTATGCCGCCAAGCGATTGGATCACACTCACCGTAAGGTTCACCGGCTTGCTATTCCCGGAAGCTGCTTGACCGATATCTATTGAATCCACATTGACGGATGGAGCCGATGCAAATGCGACCGAACCCGCTTTTGCCGATGAAGACTCCTGACTTATATCCGAATTGGGCGAGGACAGCGCCGCGCTTGCCAGACACGCCGCCAGAACGATAATCGCCAGACATGCCGGAATTAGTGTTTTTTTCATTTCAGTACCTCCCTTGACACATTCTCACGAATAATCAATTAACATGCTCCTCAGTCTCTTGAAAAGAGATTACATACATGGCTCTGCCGGAAAAGCCGTAAAAAAGACCGTCACCGCAGCTCAGATCAATGCTCTCAACGGCATTTTCTCGATCCAAGAACGTAAGCGTTGCCGATGCACTGTTCACATCGACGGAGAACAGCAGCCTTTCTTTATCGACCGGATCGAAGAGCGGCAGCATCACTCCGGTGTAATCAGGTATTGGAAGATTACCGAAATCATTTTTGCCGGGGTATAAATCAGCCTCGCCCGAAAGTGTCTCGGAATTCTCCTCGTAGCTCATGGGCGCAGTGGAATGGGAATATGTGACGACGCCATTGTGCTGGATTGACATAGTTGTGAAGAATAGAAAGCGATTCGTATTGGGCGGGACATTGAAGAGAAAGTCCGCATATTGCTTTAATTGATCTGAACACTTGTTATCCATAACTATCATCGATAATGCGGCATCCGATCTTTGAGCAGTATGGTTTATATTGAGCAGGCTGTAAGGCTGTGCGCTCGACAAACTCGTGACAAGCATCATTAAAAGAAGCAGAGAGATGATAATTTTTCTTTGACTCATGAATTCACCAAGTGCTCAAGAATTCTTCTGCAGGTTAATCAAGATTCCGATGATGTTGCGAGACCATTTTCAACGTATGAGACCGGAAGCAGCATGACGGATTTGTGACCAAGAATGCCCCCTCATGATTTGGTTTTTCTGCAAAAATGGAATTTTGCTGAATCATCTTTGCAGCCATTCCAGATCCACTGGGATCGAAACACTTCAGAAAGGTCTGCTTCTCTGAAAAATAGCAGGATCCCGGCACTTCCCATCGGACCTGAAAGATAAAATTTTCGTTAGCTTCATAAAACATTAACGCCGGGCGTCAGCTTTCCATCAGTATCCGAAAAACAGTACTCCCACGCCAGATCGCCTACCATCAGCACCGAAGAAGGAATTCCGGCGCAAGAGCCTGAGCTGCGATGCCGTGGGGCTGAAGCTCCTCTGCCATGCCAAAGGACATCCGAATGATCGCGGACTTGGCGGCATCATGGAGGAGATTGTCCGGATAAAAACCCATATCATTGGCCACAGTGTTTATGATTAATCCCCGGTGCTGCACCAGCATCAGCAGCGCAGCGAAATTGGCAGCCACCAGATGTGCCCGAATGCCCGCGTAAACACTCAATTCCAGTGACGTAACGGCTGCTTCCAGAAGGGGATGGAAATGCGATCAAACTCGTATCGTCCGAATCCACTCCAAATGTTGTTGACCAGGAGATCGACCTTGCCGAGCAAATTGGGTATAGAGTTCATTGTTTTCCTCCGTTCAAATAGGCGAGAACAGTCTCCCTCATCTCCAGAAACTGCGGATTCATCCTGTCCCTGGGCCGCTCGATCTCCACCTTGATCAGCTCTTTTACACTTCCCGGCCTCGAGCTGAGAATTACCAGCTCATCGGACAAGATCAGGGCTTCTTCCACGCTGTGGGTAACGAGAACGATGGCTTTGGCCGTCTTCTCCTGGATGCGGAGAATATCGGCCTGAATCTGCGCTCTGGTCTGAGGATCAAGAGCGGAAAACGGCTCATCCATCAGCAAAAGCGAGGGCTCTAAAGATAGAGCTCTCGCTACTGCCGCTTTCTGGCGCATGCCTCCGGAAAGCTCATAGGAGCGAGAAGAGGCACAGTCTTGCAGACCCACCAGCTCCAGATACTTCGTGGCAGTCTCTTGCCGTTGCCTTGCCGGAATACCTCGCATCTCCAAGCCCAAAGAGACATTCTCGATCACCGAGAGCCAGGGAAGCAAAGCATGCTCCTGAAAGATCATTCCCATCCTGGGACTTGGCTTGACAATCGGCTCACCATCTAAAAGCACCTCTCCGGATGTCGGCCTCTCCAGTCCGGCAATGATCCTGAGCAGTGTCGTCTTCCCGCATCCCGACGGCCCCAGGATGCCTACTATCAACTCACCATCAATTTGGAAAGATACATCTTTGAGGACGGAAACTTGCTTTCCGTTTCCCTGATCAAACTCCTTTCCGATTCCCTTCAGCTCCAGCTTCATCTGTCGTTTGCCCTCCAGGAGAACCATCTTCTTTCCACAATCAGGAAGAGTTGATCGATCAATATGCCGATGATGCCGATGGCCACCATTCCGGCGACGACGATCTGTGTCTGCCCCCAGCCATAGGAATACATTATCAGATATCCGAGGCCAGAGCTTGTGCCGGGCAGCATTTCCGCCGCCACCACACACATCCAGGCAATGCCGAAACCGACACGCATCCCTGTCCAGATCTCGGGTGCGCTGCCCGGCAATATGACCTTGCGGATGAGATTCAGCTCTCCAGCTCCCATCATGGAGACCGCTTCAAGCCACGATTGTTTCACGCTCCGAACGCCTGCCAAAGTACTGAGCAGAACCGGAAAGAAAGCGCCGAAAGCGATGATAAACGACATGGACGCAAGCCCGATCTTGAACCAGGCCATAGCCAGAGGAACCCAGGCTAGCGGAGGTATTGGCCTGACAGCGGAAAGCAGTCCCCCTGCAATATCCCTGGCCGCCTCCCAGCGACCCATGGCCAGGCCCAGAGGAATTGCCAGGCAAGACGCTATGAAGAATCCGAGAGTCACACGGAAGAGGCTCATCTTGCCGTTATCCAGCAACGACCCGCTGCCCATGATATCTGTCGTCGGGCTGGAAAGAACGGATAGAACGGCCCGAAGGTCAGGAAGCACAAACGGATTATTGAGGTAAAGTGCCACAGCTTCCCAGATCAAAATTATGGCTGCGGGAAGAAGCAGCTTCAAAAGATTTCGATTCATGTTCCCGATGCTCTCACCGCCCTAAGGCCGGACTCTTTTAATGCCTGCTGAAAGATTACGTCTGAAATGGTCCCCAGATCCGGATCGCCTATCTTTAGCGGATGGCCTTGAGCAAAGGATGCCGCAGCAAGTTTCACGAAATCATCCCAATCATCCGCCTGGAATTTATTCGCCAGCACCAGCCCGGAGCCCTCGTTTTGTATCGGCTGAATGATCTTGGCTTTGCAGCCGAGGCTAATGGACCCGATGGCCGGGGTTATGCCCACCAATGCCATGTCCAGGTTGCCCTGACTCATCAGCGTCATCAGGCTCTGGCCGGTCGATGCGGATATCAGCTCTACATCCGCCGCCTTCCTCCCCTGGACCCAAAGCTCCAAATGCTGGGACCTTTTGGCCTGCTCATCCGACTTCAGAGCCATGCCGTATTTTTTCTCGCAGTACATCCCGTTCCCAACCACTGCAAAGAGCGGCAATTGATGATCGCTCATGAGATATCCGATGCGAATTTCGCTCTTCACGGACCCAAGGTCAATGCTGTAATTCGAATTTTTTGAGCCAATGCATCTGGCAGCCTTGGCATGTGGCCCATAATCCATGAAACTGGCCAGATCATTCTCTGGCTCATTACTCTGAGAATTTTTCACGGTGTCGAGCAGGTCGCCCATGTCATCGATTAGAACCTGAGCTGAGTCATTCCATTCATGATCCGCCACAGAAGAGAAGACCAAAGTGGAAAGAGACCTATTGAATAAGCGCTCTGTGGAGATGGTCTCGTCACCTAATGTGTAATTTTCGTCTCCCATGAGCCACTCGGCAACGACTTCGGACCGATTGCCGGGGTTCTCTTTCGTCCATTCCTCGCCGGCCATGAGCAAGGCGCTCGTGATCACCGCAGTATCAGGATAATTCTGCAAAACATCGTTGCTGGCCACCAGAACACAGCATGGGTGGTCGTGCCACAGTCCCTTCGGCGGAAAATCTTGCGAATAAGTCACAACCTTGCCAATGCCGCTCACTTCGGCTAGGGCGAGTTCCGGCTGCCAGCCGACGAAGCCGTCAATCTGTCCGGTGGTCAACAGCACAGGGATTATGCTCTGACCCTTGCAATAGATAAGTTCAACCTCGGGAATTTTACCGTTGGTCCCATCCAATCCTTCAATTTCCTGGGCAAGAACAAAAGGGGAAATGGTGATGAAAATGATGATCGAATAAAGGGAAAAATGTGCAACACTCGAATTGATCATCACAAAATATTATGTAAAGTTTTTGTATTTAATGGCATCGCCTTCTTAAGATATGCAATCAAGAAGTTATTACATCGGCGAGTGGAAGAGTCACTGAAAAGTCATTTCAGTGCACGAAGCTCTCAATCAGATCCAGCGACGTCGTCATCAGCCCACACTGCTGCAGATGGTGCGCCAGCAGGCTTGCTCTCTCGCCCTCGGGGTGATAGACCAGGACCTCCTGTGGCGAGATATGCTCGATCATCTTCATCAGCCCGCGGAAATCCAGGTGATCGCTGAGCTGGATGGTGGGATAGGACGTGTCGCGCCTGCCGGTAAGGAAAAACTTGTTGCGGCCTCGCACCAATGGCAGATTCCAGGGCGTGACCACATTGGTCGTACCGCCATTCAAGGGAACCAGCGGCCCGGCGGAATCTTTCATCAGCTCTTGCGTCAGGACGAGGCTTTGTGAATCCATGCCGATCTCATCCTTGAAGCCCATCGCCCTCATCAGGGCCACCGCACGCTGCGCTTTGCCGAAAGCGTAAGCTCCGAAGCTTGCGCCCGATTCCAACGCTTCCGAGAAAGCAGCCAGGTCGTCGTCGAAGATGCAGGAAGGATCGTAAGGATCGCCGTAGTTGGCCTCCGATACAAGAAAATCGCAGTGAGGAAGGGCGCTGTAATCTTTGACGTCGCCAGTAACAAGAATGCTGGCACCAGTCTCGGTCTGCCAGGAGAAAGCCGTAGAGCCGATAGTGTGGCCTGTGGAATAGGTCTTGATCTCCACATCGTCTACCATGATGCTCTCGCCCACCCGGAAGGTGCGGCCTTTGTACTCCCGGTCATAGCGGATCTCCAAAGCACGCGCCGTCTCCACGGAGGCGATGGCTTTGGGCGAGAGCATGGCTGATTTGCCGTAATGGTCGCTGTGGGCATGAGTAATGAGATAAGCATCAGGCTGGACGCAGGCTTTAGGCGAGCGGCTGGTATCTATGGAAAATAAGTGCGAGTCGAAGCGAATGGAGAGATGGGGAGCGCGGCCACCGCGGCTGTTGATCCTTCTGACCGGCTCAAAGCAATAGTCCATCCTCCACCAAATCTCCTTACTACAGAGCATCATTGATGGCTTTTGTCAGTTCTTCCTTGGAGGTGACGCCCATCCACTTCTTCAGTTCCACACCGTCCTTCTCCAGGATAATCGTGGGCACAACGAAGATTCCCTTCTCCGTGGCCAGGTCTCCCTCTTTGTCCACGTTGATCTTCTTGAACTGTGCCTTGTCGCCAAGCTCTGCTGCCAGCTCCTCAAAGATGGGGCCCTGCGTCCGGCATGGCCCGCACCAATCCGCATAAAAATCCATCAGAACGAGTTTCGCCATGTTTTCCTGTCTCCTCCACAAACCCCGGGCATCAACCACAAGGCTTGCCTCAAGGGAATTTGCGCTTTCTAGTATATCAAATATGTCAAATGCATCAGATCAAATGTATCATATCATCAAATTATGTCGAACTTGACACCGATCTTGAATATCTTTCCCGTGGGCAAGACCAGCAGCTTTCGACCCGTTCTCTCGCCGATCTCTCGCAAGATTTCGCCGATCCGATCCTCGCGAGCGGATACCGTGAACCACAGATTATAGCCGTTCTCATTGGGCCGCAGATAGTTATGCGAGACCTCAGGATACTCGCTCACAATCCCGGCTACTTCATCCGCTTCCTCGACCGAAACCCGGCAGGCGGCCAGCATCCCGGCCAGGCCCATCTTGCGCAGATCAAGAATAGGTCCGATCCTCCGAATCAGGCCCTCCTTTTGCAGCGCTGCAAGCCTGGTCATGACCTCCGGCTCGGCCACACCTACGACCTCGCCCAGGTCCCGATAGGGCCGGGAGGTCAAAGGAAATCCTTCCTGCAAAATCGCGAGCAGCTTACGATCGATCTCGTCCATGATCACACCGACAGGTTGCACAGCGTGTCCGGTCCCAGGAAATCTCCGTCTTCAGCATACGCCCTGGCACGGCAGCCCCCGCAGATTTTGCTATAGCCGCATTCGCCGCACTTGCCCTTGAGTTCCCTTTTCCGGAGCGCCAGCAACACTGGTGAACTCTCCCAAATCTCTATAAAATTCTTTTGCCGAATGCTTCCCGCCCGCAGCGGAAGGTAGCCGCAAGGATAGACCTCGCCGATCCTGGAAATGAATACGAAATTTTTGCCGGCCAGGCATCCTCCACCGCCTCGCCTCCCCGGACCGCTCCGGGCAATGCGAGCATACTGCGGCGCGCAGGTGACCTGAATTTCTAGCGTCCTTGCACCCCGCTCCTGGTCGATGAACCGCAGCAGTTCCTCCTGCCGCTCCGCTGAGATCAAATCTTCCTCCCGTCCGCGACCCGTGGGAACCAGGAAGAAGGAATGAACGGCCTTTGCGCCTATCGACTCGGCCAGGTCGAAGATGCTCTTCAAATCCGCCTCATTCTTTCTGGTGATGGTAAAGTTGATCTGAAAATCGACCTTGCCCTTCAGGCATTCGATTCCTCGCATGGAGGCGGCAAAGCTTCCCTGGCCGCGGCTACAGTCGTGGCCCTTCGCCGTCGCTCCGTCAAGGCTGATGCTGACTCTGGAGATCCCCGCAGCCGCGATCCTATCTGCTATTTCGGACGACAGAAGAGTTCCGTTGGTGGCCAAAGAGACGCGTAGCCCCTTGGACACGGCATAAGAGGCCACTTCGAAGATGTCCGGGCGGAGCAGAGGCTCGCCGCCGCTCAGGATGAGCATGGGCTGCAGAGGCGCAATGCTGTCGACGAGCGAGCGCGCCTCAGCAGTGCTAAGCTCATCCGGCTGCGGCTGCGCCGTTGCACAGGCACGGCAGTAGCTGCATGACAGGTTGCAGGCAGCCGTGGCCTCCCAGGCTACAATCAGCATTTAAAGCAGGCCTTTCTTCACCAGCAGCTCGGCGTTGAGAATGCTGGCTCCGGCAGCGCCGCGAACGGTGTTGTGGCCCATGCAGATGAACCGAATTCCCGATCTGATGCGTCCCACGGATACAGACATGCCGTTGCCTCGACCGCGGTCCAGCCTCGGCTGGGGCCGATCAAGCTCATCCTTGACGATGA
Organism: Methanothrix sp.; assembly: GCA_003857025.1. Lineage (GTDB taxonomy): Archaea > Halobacteriota > Methanosarcinia > Methanotrichales > Methanotrichaceae > Methanothrix. The sequence continues at coordinate 16,640 of RPOO01000012.1, read as the reverse complement.
TCGCCTTTTTGGGTGAGGTGGGCAGGTCTCCCAGGCCCGGATCGAATTCAAGCATGGCCTTCCTGACCTCTTCCGGAGTGGGGTTATCTCTCATGGTAACCCAGATGGCCTCGGTGTGGCCGTCCATGACCGGGACGCGGTGGCAGCTCGCCGAGACGCTGAAGTCGGCGTTAACGATCTTCTCGCCGTCGAAGTGGCCGAGAATCTTCTGGGGCTCGGTCTCGACCTTCTCCTCTTCGCCGCCTATGTAGGGAATCACGTTGCCAAGGATTGCCATAGACGGCACGCCGTCGTAGCCGGCTCCGCTCACGGCCTGCATGGAGGCCACGTGAACGCTCTTGATCCCGAACTTCATGAGCGGCTTTAGGGGCAATGTGAACATGACGGTGGTGCAGTTGGGGTTGGTGGTGAGATAGCCGTCCCAGCCACGCTTCTCTCTTTGAACTTTTATGATATCCAGATGCTCGTAGTTGCATTCCGGTATGAGAAGGGGCACATCGTCCACCATGCGGTAAGAACTTGTATTGCTGGCCACGGCGCAGCCTGCAGCGGCAAAAGCGGGCTCCACGGTCATGGCATCGGCAGCCGGAAGAGCCGAGAAGACGATATCCGCATCAACCTCTCGCGGGTCGACGTTGACGACCGTCATCTCTCCGATCTCTGAAGGCATCTCGCTCTCCAGCCGCCACTTGGCAGCCACACTGTACTTCTTGCCCGCGGATCTCTCCGATGCTGCGAGGCTGGTCAGCTCAAACCAAGGATGATTCGCTAGTCCTTCGATGAAACGCTGTCCCACGGCGCCGGTGGCACCTAAGACGCCTGCTTTGATCTTGCCCATTTTACAATCACCTAAAGCTAATCCTAAAGCTGATTCGGGTGATAACGCTACGGGTGTATATATTTCTTCTCCGAAAAGGGAGGTCTTCCGGATTGCAAAAGACTTGATCCCGGAACGCCCGGCTGATAAAAAAGGGTGAGGATTTGAGACGGGACCTATTCACCCGCGCAGGATTTCTTCCGCACTCCATAACTTGCCGCGAACTCCTTGTTGACGTGAACAACCTCTTCATTGAAATGCAGCAAATTCTCGGGCACCGGCCCCAGGGCATCGGCCATTTCCTGTGAGGTTATCACTGCGCCATGCGGCACGAACTTGCCGTCGGCAAGCTTAACGCCGATGACTGCCGCAGCATGTCCCACGAAGCACTTTTTGCCCAGAGTTGAGGCATGAACCACAGAGTTGAATCCTACGAAGCTCTCGTCACTGATTTTTAGCGGCCCATGAATCACTGCGCCGTGTGCAATGGATACCTGCCGCCCCAGCTCGATGGAACTTCCCATCAAGCCGTGAAATACGACACTGTCCTGAATGTTGCATTCATCCCCAATGACTATGGGATGCGCCTCGTCCGCCCGTAGCGAGACGCAGGGAGCTACATAAACCCGTTCACCGATGCGAACATCGCCGATGAGCACAGCGGAGTCGTCCACGTAAGCTGTTGCCGAAATCCTGGGCATGATTTCCGTATCATTCCATGAAGTCTTGGGGTTGGCCTTGAGCATATTAGCACCACCTCTCACGTTAATTGCCATTCTCCTTAAAAGAGATTACCATTAACGATGATCCTAAAATACGAATATTGGATATGATTGATGTTTAAAGAATATAGTTTTATTCAATCATAATTGTTTATGTGAATATGCATGATGATGTCGAATTGAATATATTAAGATGTGGCATGTAACTGCAATTTTCTTAATATTATAATGTATAATAGCCATAATTGCCGTCAAATTTAAATATATGAGATACAAAATACAGTCAAGCCGTTGAATAATCCTTCAAGGGTGAGGGGCATGGAGGGATTTGCAAGTTGAACATATCGATATCTATAGAATTTATTAGACATTTATTAATTTTAAGTAACGAATAAGAATGGATGGATATTAACCAAGAGGGGTTTAACTTATGGCTGATAATATTAAGGTATTAGGTATGCCCGCAGAATCAGGACGATGGGTTCTGGTCATCGTGGGCATGGTAATTCAGCTTTGTCTCGGTGCCATTTATGCGTATGGTGTTATAAGAGTTCCATTAACTGCTTACTACAAGAGCCTGGGCTTAACGGCAAGCGCAATGGATATGACATGGCCATTTATCGTGTTCTTATTGTTGTTCGCGCTCACCATGCCTCTTGCCGGCCCTTACATCCAGAAGATGGGGCCGAAAAAAGTGTGCATGGCAGGCGGAGCGCTTGTGGGAATCGGCTGGATCGCAGCCTCATTCGCTACCTCGCCGCTTATGCTCGCCATTCTATACGGCATTATCGGCGGTGTGGGTGTCGGCATAGCTTACGGTTGTCCAATCGCCGTTTCAGCACAGTGGTTCCCGGATAAGCGTGGACTTGCGGTAGGATTAACTGTACTCGGCTTCGGATTCTCGGCTGCCTTGATCGCTCCCATAAGCGATTTCTTAGTCGCTAATTACGGCGGAGTGATGAGCGCTTTAAAGATCTTCGGCATTGCTTTCTTCATTATAACTGTTGTACTTTCCCAGCTTCTCGTTTTCCCACCCGCCGGATGGTGTCCCGCTGGCTGGACAGCGCCTGCACCAAAGCCGGGAGCTGCTGCAAAAGTTGATTTCATGCGCAGCGAGATGCAGAAGAATCCATCATTTTATGGATTATGGCTATGTTACACCATCGGCTCTCTCGCCGGACTCACTGCCATCGGAATCGCAAAGCCTGTGGGCCTTGAGGTGGCAGGTGCAGCTATGACGGCTGCGGCAGCCGGTGCTTTGATGACCAGCCTGACCTTCCCATTCGCCTTATGCAACGGGCTTGGCAGGCCCATCTTCGGGACGCTCACGGATAAGCTGACGCCGAAGAACACAGCTATAGTGACATATGTGCTGATCATCGTGGCCTGTTTGCTGCTCTATACCAATTACACATCGGTCCCCATCTATACCATATCCTTTGCCCTGCTCTGGGGATGCCTGGGCGGTTGGCTGGCTATTGCTCCTACTGCCACGGCAAGCTTCTTCGGGATGAAAGACTACGCCAAAAACTACGGACTGGTCTTCACTGCATACGGCATTGGCGCTGCAATAGGCGGCATAGTCTCTGCCCAGGCCAAAGACCTCATGGGAGGCTATCAGCCCTTCTTCCTGATCGTGGCCGGTCTTGCGGTAATAGGCATAATAGTCGCGTTCGTGCTGCTGAAGCCACCTGTAAAGAGATCTGCCTAAGTTTTTCTTAGGCATTTTTTATTTTTATTACTATTTTAAAGTTCTATTTTCCATAATCTTTATTTGTTAAGAAATCAATAATACATTGAACGCAAATTTGATTCGGAGGTGCGTGGCCATGCCGGATGAAGAATATAAGATGTTTTGCTGCAAGGATGTGGTACCGACCTGCGGCTTTGAAGTAAAAGCCAAGACTGAAAAAGAATTGATGGAGCATATCCAGGTCCATGCGGAGAGCGCCCACGGGCTGAAAGAGATCAAACCGAGCACAATGGAGAAGGTTAAAGCGGCGATCAAAACCGTTTAAGAAATAACGGGGAACAAAACGGCGGAAGGAAAAACCGCATCAATCTGCGGAAAACCGCCAATACTTTTTCCTTGCCAAATTTCAGACTGTTATCGCCTAAAATCCGGTTACAATATCCAGCAATTCCGAAGTAATAGCTGTCTGGCACTGTATGCGAAAATGCATATTGAGTTCATTCAGGTGCTCTTCAATATTCTTTTCCGCAACCTGCATCAATGGCAGTCTGCTGGCGTTTTCGCTGGCAAGCGATTCTATGAACGCGCGATAAAGAGAGAAAAATAGATACTGTCGAATAAGAGCCGCCAAGAGCTGATTAGCTTATTCATGGTATCGATATCCCTGCAAAAGACATTATGCAGTTTTCAAAGAGAAAGCGCACGGATTTGCAAACTTTTTTGAGTGGCAAGTGATCGATAATTGCTTTGATGTTGAGATTAAGCAAAATGCAGTCGCCCAGAGAATGAACAAAATGGGCAAGCATATCCTGTTTTACTCCGGGGATTTTGACTGGATGAAGTGCCTTTCTATGTATCGAGAACGCGATGAATTGAAAAGAGCGTCAAGGCGTTGAAAAATGAAATTGAATCCTTCCATTGAACACCCATAGCGAAAAGACAACAAGGGGGTTCATTTTCATCGCTTTTCTGAGTCTTATCATCAGGTCACGATTAATAAATATGATGAGCGAAGCAAAGATACTGGATAAATATTCTGTAGAGCTTCTGCTTTTGCAGTTGGAGAAATTGAGAAAAATTACTTTGGCGGATGGACAGATATCCGTCACTGAAATGACAAAAAAACAAAGAGAAATTATTCAGGCGCTAAAAATATGCGCCTGAACTTTCGGGAGGTTAGGTTTGAAATAAGGGAAATTGCATCGAGATAGCCTGTTTGATGCGCCTACCAAATCCGGGAGCTTAGGTTAGATATGACCATCAAGACAATTACCATAACAGAAGAGGCATATAACCGACTGAAGAGCCGAATGGGCAAGAACCAGAGCTTTTCTGAGGTTATCCTGCAGAATTTTCCGATCAAGCGGAAGCTCTCCGAAGTGCTGGATGAGATCGGCCAGGACGACTCTCTGGCAGATCGAATCGAGGTCGCATCCAGAGAGATGCGCGGCTGATCGCAGCTATATTTTGATCTGGTTAATTGCGCTAAAAGTTCATTTTGCTCTCACCGCAAACAGTATCCTCTGTACCGCTGTGACATTGGCCAGCACCGCCACAATCGCCACCGCCGCCATCAGCCATTCCGGGTTAAGGACGCCTGCCACCATTCCTGCATAAAGCAAGATCAGCCGCTCGCCCCTTTCCAGGAGTCCGCCCATCCTCTTCTGCTCCGCCGGGTCCTTCACCACGCCCCGATGGTCGGCATAGGCCCTGGTGAATGTCGTCATGAGCGCCCCGAAGACGAGCAATACAAACCAGATGTCTCTTGCAAGCCCCAGAAACTCCCCCGGCCCGAGATAGATCATGAGCCCCAGATAGAGCATGATCTCCACGTACCTGTCCACTACACCGTCGATAAAGGCCCCGCGGACTGTGGCTTGATTTGTAACGCGCGCCACGGCCCCGTCCACCATGTCGATGAAGCCGGAGATTATGAATAGGACCAGCCCGGCCACCAGTTGGCCCACTGCCAGGGCGTAGAGGCCGGCCAGAGCCGGAACGAGCGAGAGCAGCGTCCAGCCGTTGGGGGAGAGCCCCAGGGCCGCCAGGCCCTTGACCAGCCGGTCCGTCTGCTCCGATTTTAGATTGGCTTTGAGCATTTTGTCCTGATCTGTTTCCTGATTGCTGGACTAAAGGCTGCCGAGGAACGTCTCGATGCGATCCAATGCCTCGATCAGCTCCTCGCGAGAGGTGGCATAGCTGCAGCGCAGGAATCCCTCGCCGCTCTGCCCGAAGACGTTGCCGGGCACCACGGCCACCTTCTGCTCTCGCAGCAGCCTTTCGGCGAACTCTTCCGAGGAGAGGCCGGTGGATTGAACGGATGGAAATGCGTAGAACGCGCCCCTCGGCTCGAAGCAGTCAAGGCCGATGCGGTTCAATCCGGATACGAAGAGCCTGCGGCGCAGGTCGTACTCATGCCTCATGTGCAGCATCTCCTGGTCGCCCTTCTCCATAGCCTCCAGGGCTGCTACCTGGGCCATGGTGGGCGCGCAGAGCATGGTGTACTGGTGAATCTTGGTCATGGCCCCCACCAGCGCCGGATCGCCCAGAGCATAGCCGATGCGCCAGCCGGTCATGGCATGAGACTTGGACAGGCCGTTCAAGATCAGCGTCCGGTCCTGCATTCCCTCCAGTTGGGCGAAGCTGGCGTGGCTCCCTGAGTAGCTCAGTTTGGCATAAACCTCGTCGGAGATGACCAGAAGATCATTCTCCACCACCACATCCGCCAGATCTTCCAGATCCGCGCGGGTCATGATCGCTCCCGTGGGGTTGTTCGGATAGCTGAGCAGCACCGCTCGTGTCTCGTCCGTCAGGGCCTTGGCGATCTCCTCAGGCTGCAGCCGGAACTCGTCTTGCAGTCGCGTGGGAATCGGCTTTGCCACTCCACCGGACAGGGCGATATCCGGGGCATAGGCCACATAGCAGGGCTCGGGGACGATGGCCTCCTCGCCTGGGTTGAGGGTGGCCCGGAAGGCCAGATCGACCGCTTCGCTGACGCCCGTTGTGATCAGGATCTGCTCGACGGGATCGTAGTCCAGTCCCAGATCTTTCTTGACCTGATCGCAAATAGCCTCCCGCAGCTCAGGCATGCCCTTGTTGGATGTGTAATGAGTGTTGCCCGACTCCAGGGAGAAGATGCAAGCCTCGCGCACATGCCAGGGCGTGACGAAGTCTGGCTCGCCCACTCCCAGGGATATGGCTCCCTCCATCTCGCTCACCAGGTCGAAGAATTTGCGTATTCCGGAAGGCGGCATGGCCTTCACCACCTGATTGAGATGGGAGCCGGCGTTCCAGGCGGGAAGGTTCTTGAGTTTCTGTCTCATGGAGTTACCACCAATCTCTTGGGTTTGGGCTTGTCGGTCAGGATTACTCCGTGCTCTTTGTAGTTCTTCAGGATAAAGTGGGTGCAGGTCGACTGGACGCCGTCAAGAGGCGCAATCTTCTCCGCCACGAAGTAGGCGATCTCCTTCATGGATTTGCCGCGCACGGTGACGGAAAGATCGTGGTCGCCGGAGATGAGTCGCACCGAATCCACCTCTGAGAATCTGGCAATCCTCTCTGCCACGGCATCATACCCGGTCTTTCGCTGCAGTGCCACTTTTAGCTCCAGAACGGCGAAGACGAAGCTGTTATCGAGCTTCTCCCAGTTGATCAGGGTGACATACTTTTTTATGACCCCTGCCTCCTCGAGCTCTGAAATCTCTTTGGCCACATCAGCCTCAGGCCTGCCCAGCAGTGCCGCGATCTCAGAAGGAGTTGCCTTGGCGTTTTCTGAAAGGATCTCCAAAATCTCGTTCATAAATTCGTATTTACCGCATCTATTAAATTATAGGCTTTGTGCTTGGGGAGAATACGAGTATATTCATATCAATGGAAAGTTATTAATACTCTTATTACAACTGTATTAATATGAAACAGATGAAATGCCCCAAGTGTAACTACGCATGGGAGACGCGTGTGAGCAGACCAAAGGCATGTCCCAGGTGCAAAACCAGGCTTGATGTCAAGAGGGCGAAGAGATCCTGAACAAAAATTCAGGCCTCTCCACCTCGATTTCATTTAGACCATTTGCATCGTAGGGCTTTTTGCCTGCTTTTCTTGCCTCGCTGTAGCCCTGGTAGATGCGGTGTAGCGCTTGTCTTTTCTTACTGTTACAGGCTTCTTTTAGTTAGTTATCATCATCAGACTTACTCGCAAAATATACGAAGATAATATAAACTCTTAATAATCATCGTATGCTATAAAAAATTATAGTTTATAAAAATTTTATAATATTTTTGCGTTTTCTCCATCTCTCAAATATATATTGCATAAACTAAATTTTCAATGGATAAATAAAAAAAGAAGATCCAGGAAATCCCGCATTCTCCTCAATTATTTGTAAGCCCCGAGCGTGATTCGAACACGCGACCTATTGATTACAAGTCAATCGCTCTGGACCAGCTGAGCTACCGAGGCGCTTTCCCCTGATTTATTTTCTATCATCACTTAAAGGCTTTGCCCCTGATGCATTATCATCCCTTAGGAGATGTATGCGCTCAAGGCTGCGCAACAACGAGTAATTAGTGCCGGGGTGCCGCGAATCAAAGCTGCCGAGGTGCCGTCTGACCTGTTGATGCAGATCGTCCTGGCAAGAGCGGTTTTGGTCTTGGCCTTTGCTATTGGCCGGCAATAGATCGCACTGGAGGGCATACAGCCGCATCTCTCGCTCAGGAATGCGTTGCAGTGGCTCGATGTGGTGAAGCTGGGCCTCTCGGTCTTGCCGCTGGAAAAGCCCGTCCACGTCTCCTTGTAGGAGCTTCAAGAATATCGCTCCTGCAACACTATCCAGGCTATGCCCGGTGGCAAGAATGCTTGCACCCTCCGCGCGAGCCTCGTTCATGAGACGTTTCATCTTCAGGTCGTCCAGATCGCGACAGCCGGACACTTCGCTTGGTCTTGCGCCAAAATCCAAAGGCGCGACGATATGGCGCACACTCAGCCGCTCCGCGAGCAGCCGGGCTTGATCGAAAGCATGATCGCGATGTGGGGTGCCTTCCTCGCCTTCAACAACGGTGATCGCCACAAAGTCGATGTCTTTGCGCCTGGAGAAGATGTCCGTCATTATCTGCAGCAGGACTGCGCTTCCCCATCTTCCGTCCAAGCCCAGAGCCACGCGCGCGCCGTGACCAAAGAGCCCGGTCTTGCGAAGGTCCTCGCGAACCTTGCGGCGCACATCTTCCTGAAAGTGAGTGTGGCACAGGCGCATGCCTGAATACCTCTGGTGGATGATGGAGCGGCTGTGGCATTTGTCGCACTTGGTCATTTTTTATTCTCGTTTCTCTTCAATGGGTTGATACGATCTGATAATCTTGTCTGATAATAATCTATTGACCAATAAATTGACTGAAAATTACTGAGATTGTCTATGGATTGTGCGCGATCTTGAACCTCAGCAGCGCCGCCACGCCTCCCAGGGATGCCAGCCGCTCGCCCGGCTCAAACTCGGAGCTGAAGATCACGACTTTCCCCCGCGCATCGGTGACATTGCGCATGATCTCATCCACTCTTCCCCGCCGCGCCAGCTCATCCAGCACCAGCAGATGCTCCACCGCGCCGTAGTTCACCGCGGTCTGCACCTCCTTTTGGCCATAGGCCGCCTTACCGTCCGTGGCGATCTCCCGGAAGAGGTCCTCGATGAGCTTCGCCTCTTGCGCGATGCGGCTGGACTCCAGGACCGTCTTGACGGCCCCGCGCCGCAGAACCTCCTGAAATCCAGATCTTCCGATGGAGGTGGCATCGTCCATGGTGATGCGTTTTGCCAGTTCCGGATAGCTGTAATCGATTACCTTTTTCAGATCCTCTTTGGCAAAGCCGGGGCCCGCCAGGATGACCATGGCATTCTCACCTGCCGCCTGTTCCATAGCTCGCGCTACCTCCTGGAAGAATGCGGCGCGATGATCCTCGCCATCGCCCTTGCCGCTGCTGGCGCGCAGCTCCGCGGCCGTCTGCACCCCGAACTGGCGCAGAACGCCGATGGTGGCCTCGCCCTCCTCCACCAGCGCCAGGACGACGCGCGGGCGGTTGGACTCGGCCACTGCGTCGTCAATGCGCTGCAGTAGGTCCGGTCGCCAGTGATATTTGAGGATGGAAAGGTCCGTGCCGACTTCGATATTCAGGGTGTGGTAGGAGCCCACGTCAATGCCGGACTTGATCACGCCGTGTAGTCGCAGCCAGTTGGAGTACATGTGAAATTCGACATCCTCGATCTTGACTCCCAGGCGCACCGTCTTTCGCTCCATCTTCTCGGGCCGCGCCTTGTCCGCAATGGTCGGTACCTTCCTGTGAGTCAGGGCAAAAACCAGGTCGCCTCTCTCAACCAGATGCTGTAAATGCCATAGGTCGTCGAGGGACTCTGGAAGCAGGGCTATCTCGCCCTCATCGCCGCGCAAATTCTTCTTCAGGACGCGCATGAATACTACCTTCTAATCAAAAGGCTTAAATCATTGTGCATCAAGGGTGGGAGTCGAGCCGCCATAACTCAGTTGGTAGAGTGTCTGGCTGTTAATTGCTCTGTAGAAGCAGTAACCAGAATGTCACAGGTTCGAGCCCTGTTGGCGGCGCATTCTTTTCAGGGCCTGTAGCTCAGTCCGGTTAGAGCGCTCGGCTCATAACCGAGTGGTCGCCGGTTCAAATCCGGCCAGGCCCATGCTGGCAAACGGGCCGGGTTTACTCATTTTAGAATAGATTATCCGCTCTCGCGGTCCGGATTTTGTTTTCCGATATCCTGATTCTCAAGGCGAATTGGATGATTGCAGGTTTTCTACATGCATCCTCGGTTAAGGCGGAAATCAATGAGGTACAGCAAGAATTGTCTTTCTTTCCTGACATCCTTTGATTGCGTTGGCCAGGCGACTCCGACTATTCTCAAAAACCTAAATCACGAACAACAGTCGGGATTTCGCGTCTATAGCGCCTTCGCGTGAACCGGCATCTCGCGCGAAGCCGCGAATGGCGCGAAGCCGGATTAGAAAGAAGCAGCTGATGAAAAAGCAGGCCTGAAGGTGCCTTCAGGCTTTGGCTGCGCTCTGCCAGGCCAGGATCTTCTTGGAGCTTATGCCGGTCTTCTCCGCCAGCAGATCCGCCTTTGCCCTGGCCAGGTCTTGCGCGGTCTTGATGCCTGCCGCAGTCAGTTTCTCCAGCGTCTTGGGTCCGATGCCGGGAACGTCTCCCAGGCTCGCGCCCTTGGATTTGCCAGCGGCTTTTGCGCGCGGCTTTGCTTTGTTTGCTTTGGCCGTCGCCTTAACGGCCTCCTTGGCTTGCGGCTTCTTCGGCTCGTCCTTCATCTGTGCTTTCCTGGCCTGCCACTCCAGGAAGTTGCAGTGCGGGCATCCCAGGTCCCAGGGCCTCTTGCCCTTGTTGATGATGCGGATGTGGTTCATGCCGTGCATCTCGCACATCTTCTCCGTCACAATCACTGCGCCGCTCCTGGGAAGTGGAAGAGTGAACCGGCAGTTAGGGTAGCCGGAGCAGCCGATGAAGCGCGAGCCGCGGTGGCCGCGCCGGATGATCAGCTCCGAGCCGCACTTCTCGCAGGTGCCCACGATCTTGTCCGTGCGAAGGCCGTCTTTGAGAGATTGGCCGATGCCTTCTTGATTCTGGGTAAGCTCGTCGAAGACCGACGTGAGCATGACCCTCGACTCCTCGATGACCTCGTCCTCCTTGATCTGGCGCTCCGAGATCCTGTTCATGTCCTGTTCCAGGGTCTGGGTCATCTCCGGCTTGGTGATGGTGGGCGCATACTTTTGCAGCGTGTCCACTACGGCATAAGCGGTATTGGTGGGCCGCATGGGATTGCCCTGCACATAGGCGCGAGCATAGAGTTTGCTGATGATGTCGTGCCTGGTGGACTTGGTTCCCAGGCCCAAATCGTCCATGATCTTGATGAGCTTGCCCTGGCCAAAGCGTGCCGGAGGTTGCGTCTCCTTTGCCTCCACAACGTGCCCCAGCACCTTCAAGCGCTCGCCTTTCTTTAATTCCGGCAAGATATGTTCTTCGGCCTTGCTGTAGGGATAGTAATATCTCCATCCCGCTTCGATCAGGCGCGCCCCGCTGGCCCGGAAAGGTTCGGGTCCGATGTCCACTTTGATGCTGGTGGCGTCCCAGACGCACTGCTCGGCCAAGGTGGCGAAGAAGCGGCGCACTACCAGCTCGTAGATCTTCCATTGATCATCCTTCAGATCGCTCTTCTCCACGGGAACCGTCGGATAGATAGGCGGATGATCTGTGGTGGATCGCTTGCCGCGCGTTGGAACCATCTTTCCCTGCAATAATTTCTTTGCCTCTTCGGCAAAAGCGCCTTTGGTGAAGAGCGTGGTGAGAGCCCGCAGGTCAATGGACGGCGGATAAACGGTGTTGTCCGTTCTGGGGTAGGAGATGAAACCGTTGGTGTAAAGCCATTCTGCAATGCGCATGGAATTGGCTGCAGAAAAGCCGATGCCGCTCGCCGCGGAGATGAAGCTGGTGGTGTCAAAAGGCGCAGGAGGCTTATCGATCCGAGGCTTGGTCTCAATCGACCTGATGATGCCCTCCGGCCCCAGGTTAGCGATGATCTTGTCTGCTTTCTCTTTCTCCCAGATGCGGCCCTCGGCATGCTGCACGCGCAGTTCTTTCTCGAGATCGGCAAAGATCTCCCAATAAGCCTGGGGCACAAATGCCTGGATCTCTCGCTCCCGGTCCACAATGAGGGCTAAAGTGGGCGACTGCACCCGGCCCACAGAGAGAAACTCCTTTCCGAGCTTTCCCGAGGTGAGAGATATATATCTGGTCAGGGCCGCTCCCCAGACGAGATCAATGATCTGCCTGGCTTCGCCTGAAGCGGCCAGGTCAAAGTCCACTTTTCCGGCATTCTGGAACGCATTTATGATCTCATCCTTCACGATGGCGCTATATCTGACGCGATCGGCCAACAATCTGGGATTAGCCTCTTTTGCGATCTTGAGGGCCTCCACGCCTATGAGTTCTCCCTCGCGATCGTAATCGGTGGCGATCGTGATCTGATCTGCTTCCTTTCCAAGGGTCTTCAAAGCTGCAATTATCTTTTCCTGGAGTGGGCGAACCACGATCTCGGCGCGGATCAGCTCTTTGCAGTCAACTTTTTGCCAATTGTTGTAATCCGCAGGATAGTCAACTCCGACGATATGGCCGGAAAGACCCATGACGACCTTATCGTCAAAACGGAAGGCGTCGACGCCAGCCACGCGCTGGGTTTGGGGCTTGGTCTTGGCCAGGATCTGAGCAATCCTCTTGGCGGCATCGTGCTTCTCTGCTATGATAAGATGCATTCAACGAAGTCACAAACGGCAGTTGATTTAAGTTTTTCGTTAAAATGGCCAAAGGCGGCGAGAGTTCGTGGAGATTTATTTTAAATTTATTTACTCTATCTCTGTCATTTGCCCCCCCTGAATGCGCCAATCAACATGATTATTCGATAAATTACGATTGTTCAATTCCCGGTGTTTTTTCCAAAAAGCCGCTCTTGAAGAGCTATTCGTCTCTCTGGAAATGCGAATATGGCAACAGGGCAAAATAAATACTTTGGGCAAATTCTTTAGGATGATACATTTAATTATTAGTATGACGTAATAAAATAGCAATATTTTAAAGATCGCTACCAACCATCGCGATGACCATTAGTTTCCAGCCCTTGTCCCCAATGCCGTGAATAGCTCGATGGTTATGCCCTGATTGAGTTGCGCTATTATAGATTTTCATAAGAATATAATGTATTTTAAAAATTTTCATTATTATTTAGCCACAGGGCCAACAGATTCGTATAATAATCACAGTAATAATAATGCCACGCAAAAAGTTTAAGTAGCTATGGCACATTAGAGAACGCGGCGGGAGATTGTAACGAATTGTGGAGATGCCGGATATGGTACCTTTTAGGTTTAGGCGGCCATGTCATCGCTTCGGCATCAGTCCGTCGCTACAGTTTTTGCTGCTAAAAAGGTAAAGGAGGATAACGAACGTGTCTGACAAGATAGACCTATATAGCGACCGCGGAGTTCTTTTGAAGAGCGACGTCGACCTGAGCGCCGTCAGCCCTCTCAAGAACGCGGCTATGCAGAGGCTCATTTCTCTCACAAAGCGAACAGTAGCAGTCAATCTGGCTGGCATCGAAGGCGCACTGAAGACTGGAAAGGTCGCCGGAGGCCGCAGACAGATCAAGGGACGCGATCTCAACTACGATGTTGTTGCCAACGCTGGTGCCCTTGCTGATAAGATTAAGGCGCTGTTGCAGGTAGCCCCAGGTGACGACACCAATGTCAAGGTGCTCGCTGGCGGCAAGCAGCTGCTTGTCCAGATCCCAACTGCCAGGGTCAACGCAGCCTCTGAGTTCGTGGTCGGATTGACTGGCGCTGCCGCAGCTACAACTGAGGCACTTGTCCAGCAGTTCAAGGTCGGTATAGTTGAGGCCCCCATGGTCCACGCCTCCGTTTGGGGCGAGTATCCGCAGACTGTAGGCATGTCCGGCGGAAATGTTGCATCTGTTCTTAACATCCCCCAGAATGATGAAGGTCTGGGCTTCGCCCTCAGGAACGTCATGGCCAACCACCTTGCAGCTATCACCAAGAGGAACGCCATGAACGCCGCAGCTCTTGCTTCGATTTACGAGCAGATCGGCGAGTTCGAGATGGGCAACGCATTCGGCATATTCGAGCGCCACCAGCTCCTGGGCATGGCATACCAGGGCCTGAACGCCAACAATATGGTCTATGAGTGCGTCAAGGCAAACGGCAAGACCGGAACCATCGGCACAGTCGTTCAGAGCACCGTCTCCAAGGCTCTTGAGGACAAGGTCATCAAGGCCGGCAAGAAGCTGCCCTCTGGATATGTACTGTATGAAGCCAACGATGTCTCCAAGTGGAATGCCTACTGCGCCGCAGGCGTATTGGCAGCCACAATGGTCAACTGCGGCTCCCTGAGGGGCGCCCAGGCTGTGTCCTCGACACTGCTGTACTTCAACGATATCATTGAGAAAGAGACCGCATTGCCAGGATGCGACTTCGGCAGGGTCATGGGTACTGCTGTCGGATTCTCATTCTTCAGCCACTCCATCTACGGCGGCGGCGGCCCCGGTGTATTCAACGGCAACCACGTGGTAACCAGGCATTCCAGAGGATTTGCCATACCCTGCGTGGCTGCAGCAGTAGCACTGGATGCCGGTACTCAGATGTTCACACCTGAGATGACATCTGGACTGGTCGGTGCCATATACGGTGAGATCAAGGAATTCCGTGAGCCGATCGTATCGGTTGCGGAGGCTGTGTAAGATAGGCGGAAGAAATGGTCACTGAATCAGACACGGCATCGATAGAGGTAGAAATAGTCCCGAACAGGTTTCTCATGCCAGCTACGGCTCAGAAGCTACTGAATGCGATCTATGAGAATGGGGGGATCATCAGGATAATGATTCAAGGCCCCAATCTTCCTAGAAACGTGCCCTACGGCCCCGGAAGGGGTACCCCCATCGAAGAGAATAGAGATCTTCTCATCGAGGTTGGTGGGCAGGCCTTTGAGCTTTGCGTAAAAGTCGGGCGAGTCAGGCTCGAGCTGGAGAGCGAGAAATATTTCGACGGGCTTAAGGCGGCGTGTGAGCGAGCGCTGCCCTTCTCCGTTCACATCAAGCGCGGCAAGTTCTTCCATACCAGATCTACTATAACGGATTATGCCAAGTTCGGCAAAGTGGAAGACACTCGCGTTCTGGGGCTAATCGATCCAAAGGCCAAGAAAGATAGACTGGCTGTATTGTCTGAGGAAAGAGTGACTATTGACGATGAGGAGAGATAAATATGGCATACACACCACAATATTATCCCGGAAGCACCACTGTTGGCATCAACAGGCGGAAGCACATGTCCGGCAACCTCGAGAAGCTCAGAGATATCCCCGAGGCGGACGTCGTAGCAATTATGGGCCACAGAGCCCCCGGTGCCGATTACTCAAGCACTCACCCACCCCTTAAGGAAATGGGCGAGCCAGACTGCCCCATAAGACAGATCGTCACCCCAACGGCAGGCGCTGCCGCCGGTGACCGTGTCAGGTACTCCCAGTGGACCGACTCCATGTACTTTGCACCATCCATCCCATACTGGAGATCCTATTGGGGAGCCATAAACTGTAAGGGCTGCGACCCAGGCACCCTGTCCGGCAGACAGATCATCGAGGCCAGGGAGAGGGATATCGAAGCCTACACCAAGAAGCAGTACGACAGCGAAATGACCGATGTCGCCCTCTGTTCCATGAGGGGCTGCACCGTGCACGGCCACTCCTTGAGGCTGGAAGAGAACGGCATGCAGTTCGATATGCTGTCCAGAACCGAGATGGGCAAGGACGGAAACGTCTATGCAACCAAGGATCAGGTCGGTATTCCATTGGATAGAAAGATCAACCTGGGCAAGCCCATGACCGAGGCCGAGGCCAAGAAGAGAACCACCATTTTCAGGGTGGACGGCGTACCCATGTGCGGAAAGGTTGGCGCTAGGAAATACGACGAGGCTGTAGATGCTCTGCACCACATGTGGGAGCTGCGCAGCAAATGGGGATACAGGCCAGAGTAAAGGTGGGGTGATTCAAATGGCAGTTAAGCACACCAAGAAGCTATTCATAAAGGCTCTCAACAAGAAGTTCGGAAAGGATTTCGACCTTGCAGGCCAGAAAGTAGAGTACAAGAGACTAGGCCCTGAGCAGAACGCCCGTAAGAGAGAGTTCATGGAGTACGCCAAGAAGGTCGAGGGCAAGCGCGGCATGACCGGCTACAACCCGTATGTTCACGCCGGCGGCATTCCCCTCGGACAGAGGCAACTCGTACCCTACAAGCTCTCCGGAACTGAGTATGTAGTAGAGGGCGACGATCTGCACTTCGTCAACAACCCGGCCATTCAGCAGATGTGGGATGATGTCAGAAGGACCATCGTAGTAGGTCTGGACATGGCCCACGAGGTTCTGCAAAAGAGGCTCGGCAAGGAAGTCACACCCGAGACCATCAACAACTACCTCGAGATCCTCAACCATGCCATGCCCGGCGCAGCCGTGGTTCAGGAGCACATGGTCGAGACTCACCCCGGCCTCGTAGATGACTGCAACGTTCGTGTATTCACAGGCGACGACAACCTGGCCGATGAGATTGACGACCAGTACTTGATCGACATCAACAAGGTATTCCCAGCCGAGCAGGCCGAGTCCATCAAGGCCGCTATGGGCAAGACTACCTGGCAGGCAATCCACGTCCCAACCATCGTCGTCAGATCCTGCGACGGCGGCACCACATCCAGGTGGAGCGCCATGCAGCTGTGCATGACCTTCATCGATGCCTACAACATGTGCGCCGGTGAGGCCGCTGTGGCTGACCTGGCCTACGCCG
>RPOO01000011.1 GCA_003857025.1 Methanothrix sp. | reverse complement strand
CCGACTCCTGCAGGGATTTCGGTCGATGACCGAACGACGCACACCACCGGACGTACCTGTGGAGGACCTCACCGAGGCGATCCGGCAGCGTGACGAGCTGCTCGCGATCGTCTCGCACGATCTCCGCAACCCGCTCAGCGCGATCGATCTCGCTGCGTCGATGCTCGAGGACCAGGGTCCCGACCCGACGACGCAGAAGCAGCTCGCGATCATCCGCCGGGCGACCCAGCGCATGGAGCATCTGATCCGCGACCTGCTGGACGGGAAGAAAGTCATCCCCAGCAGCATGGGAAAAGAGGTGGACAGGGTCAGGGCCGCCGTCGACCTCCTCCAAGAAGGCTCCGTGGCTCTGGTGAGCAGCGGAGACCCCAACGTCTACGGCATGGCCGGGCTTGGCCTGGAGATGGCACCGCGGCCCGCCGAGGTCGAGGTCGTGCCCGGCGTCACGTCGTTTACCGCAGCCGCCTGCCTTGCCGGCCTGGCCTTCCGGGAGACGGTGGCCGCCATAAGCCTCAGCGACCTGCTCACGCCCTGGCACGACATCGAGGACCGCCTGCGCCTATCAGCAGAATTCGAAATGCCGGTCGCCCTTTACAATCCCCGCAGCAAGAGACGTGACTGGCAGCTCATCCGCGCCCTGGACCTCTGCGGCAATAGAAAAGTACTGGTTGCAAAGGACGTGGGCCGCGAGGAGCAAGAGCTGTTCTGGACCTCATCGCGTGAGTTGATCGAGAACGAAGCCCTGCGCGAGAAGATCGACATGACCACGCTTGTTATCCTATGCGGCAAGGGCACCTTTTGGGGAGCTGCCGGATCTGAGGCAATGATGAACGTGGTGGGTATCGGACCCGGTGATCGAAAGCATCTGACTCATGAGGCGGAAAGCATCCTGAAAAGCTCCGCCAGGATCTTCGGCGCACAGAGGTATCTTGAGCAGATATCAGACATTTCCGCAGCCGAGAAAGTCAACCACCCCGGCCCCTGCCCGGAGAGAATGGCTGCCCGCTTTCGTGAGGCTGCGGCCCTGGCCAAGGAGGGCCAAAAAGCCGCCATCCTCACGGGCGGCGACCCCAGCATCTTCAGCTCCGGCTGGAGGATAGTAGAACAGGCACAGGCAGCGCTCCCTGCGGTTCCCGTCCATGTTTCACCCGGAGTTAGCGCCTTTTCCTCCGTGGCCGCCAGGGCGGGAGCGCCACTGGTCAACGACTTTGCTCTCCTCTCCGAGCCGGGAGATCCTGCAAGAGTGGCGCTGCTTGCCGCCGCCGGCTACGCGGTTGTCGCCTACAACGTGAAGGGGCATGAGATCGCATCCCTCCTGCGTGACATCGACCCGGCGCGCCCCTGCGTCCTGGCCAGGGATGTGGCGAGGACAGGGGAGGAGATGATGATATTGACGGCGGAGGACCTCATGGCCGCAAATCCCGGCGGCTTCCGCTTCACGCTACAGGTAGCCTCCGCCAATTCCTGCATCAAGGACGGAAGGATAATCACCAAAAGAGGATATCAGACAAAGTATAGCTACTAAATTTTGACTTTGAGTTGGATTTCCATGATCGAGAATTATACGGACATCGGGGCCACCACGGCGGAGGCCATGCGGATCAGCACAAAAAGCCGCAAGCTCATCTCCGAGCTGATCGGGGACAATTCGATAGAGGATCGGGTCCGGCAGCGCTGCGTCATCGCCACCGGAGACCCGGCTGTTGCCTATATTCTCTCCTTCCATAACAATCCCGTCGAGGCCGGCCTGCGAGCCCTGCAAAAAGGCGCCTCGATATTCGTGGACATCAATATGATGCAAGCGGGAGTGGTAAAGAAGGGCCACCAGAGCAACGTTGTGGTCATGATCGGCCAGGGCGACGAGCAGGCTGTGGCCAGAGGAATCACCCGCTCCTCGGCAGGAGTCCTGGCACTGAAGGAGAAGCTGTCCGGCTCCATAATCGCCATCGGAAACGCGCCATCCGCTCTGCTGACGCTGTGCGAACTCATGGAATCCGGCGAGGTCCTGCCGGAGCTGGTGATCGGCGCGCCGGTGGGCTTCGTCAATGCCGCCGAGAGCAAGGAACGACTGCGTAAGATCAATGTGCCCTCCATCTCCGTGGTGGGAACTCGCGGCGGGACGCCTATTGCCGTCGCGGCCTTGAACGAGATCATCAACACCTATGCCCGAAACAGTCACTGATCCGGTCACGCTCTTTCCCATCCCTGCCTCATGGATTGAGCACTGCCAAGATGCGCAGGCTTTGCAGAAGATTCGGAGCGGACGCTTTGTCCTGCTCTCCAACGGCGAACTAATCCGACGCGGCCTGACTACGGGCACCACCGCCGCCGCAGCCTGCAAGGGAGCGATTCTCTCCCTGAAGAAACCCATCGATTCGGTAAGCGTCGCGACTCCCGCAAAGATTGATGTCTCGATGCCCGTCGTGGGCAGGAATGGTTACTGCATAGCGGTAAAGGACGGAGGCGACCATCAGTTCGACGTCACCGCAGGACTTGAGATAGTTGCCGAGGCCGAAATTGGCCTTAAAACGGAACTTGTACCGGGAAAAGGCATAGGCAGAATCATGGCATCGGGCTTATGCGACGAAATCGGAAAACCGGCCATAAGCCAATCGGCACGCCGACAGATTATGGCAGCAATCGAGGAAGGACTGAAGGAAACGGGCCTTGAAGCGGCCAGGATTGAATTGAGCATCCCCAGAGGCCGGGAGCTGGCCGAAAAGACCCTCAACCTGCGACTGGGAATCGTGGGCGGCATCTCCATCCTGGGCTCGACCGGCTTCGTGGAGCCCTGGAACGATCACCTCATCGAGGACCGCGCCGAAGAGCTGCGGGGCGCTGGAAAAGTGGTCGTGACCACGGGAAGGATCGGCCTCAAGTTCAGCCGCGTCCTGTTTCCCGATCACAAAGCCGTTCTCATGGGCAGCCAGCTCGATCGACTGGCATTTGATGAAGACCAGGAGAGCATCCTTTGCGGCCTGCCCGCGCTCATTCTCAAATGGGCCTGGCCAGAGGTTCTGGAAGGGACTGGCTACGGAACAGTGGCCGAAATGGCGGAAAAGGAACCGGGCAACAAGAACATCATTCTGGCGCTGGAAAAGGCCAAGATGAGACTGCCGAGCACCCGCATAGTATTGCTGAGAAAAGATGGAAGCATTCTCAGAGATGTGCCTTGACTGAAAGGAAAGTGGTGTGATTATGATCATCGTGGGAGTTGGCGCGGGACCCGGCATGTTGACCGAGGAAGCGATCTCTGCCATCCGGGACGCTTGCCTCATCTACGGCTCGGAGAGATCCATCGACCTCATCAAAGACCATGTCTTGCCCGGCTGCACTGTTTTGGTCATCGAGGACTACAAGAAACTGCGCACACTTCCCGAGGACGCGCTGGTACTGAGCACGGGCGACCCCATGCTCTCCGGCCTTGGATACCTGGAAGGAAGGGTCATTCCCGGCGTTTCCAGTATGCAAGTGGCCTGCGCCCGCCTGAAGATCAGCCAGCTGAAAGTGGTGCCTATAACCGTACATGGTCGCAAGATGGACCCAGAAGCGATTGCTTTTGAGCTGGAAAGGGGAAAGAGCGTCTTTTTGATATCGGACGAGAAGACCGATCTGGAAGGGCTCTGCCGCTATCTGGAGTCGCGCGGGCTTTCCCGGAGCGTGGCCGCTATGACGGACCTCGGCTACCCGCAAGAAAGAATCAGCCGGGGGAGCACAGCCACCCCGCCCCAGGCACCGGGCCTCTCCTGCATCTTTATAGGTGATCTCTAAGCCTTCACCTTCAACGGGCACTCGATTGCCCGACTTCGCGCTCTTCGCGGCTTCGCGTGAACCGGGATCGCACGCAAAGGCGCTATAGACGCGAAATCCCGATGGCGTTCATGATTTTAGGTTCTTGAGAATAGGCACGAGTCACACGCGAGCCACGCCATTATTTTAGCGTCAGGAAAGAAAGACAATTCTTGCTAAATCCTGATTGATTTCCCGCATTTTCCGATGACGCATGAAACCCTTTTGGAAGCCCGAAAAAAAAAGCTGCAGGCCGGTTCACGGACTGCAGGTCTTGCAGGGAAGGTAGCCCTGTTTTTGCGCATCCTCGATGCCGGCAAAGAAAATCTTGTTTTCCGGCTTGATCTTCAAAGCATAGCGGCAGTCGGGCCGGTGGTACTTCTTGGAGGTCTTGCTACCCACCAGTCGAGACTCTTCTTCCCCTGGCCTGCCCGAAGATGCATTAAGAGCAAGAGACCGGCCAGCCTGAGAGGATGAACTGTTGTTGCCCAATGAGCTGTTATTATCGGAGTAGGGGTCATGATCCGCCTTTGCATCCTGCTCCGGCCCTTTCTTTGCCGCGGTTGCTTCTTTTAGCCCATAATTCCCGGAAGAGCCTGAAGTTTCATTTTCAGCTCTGGGCTTTGGCTCATTCACGGAAGGCTTATCGTCGAAGGCACTTGATTTCACGCTCTCTACCTTCGCCCTCTGAGCCGGCTCTTCGCGATCTTCCTTAACTTCAGCTTTTTCCTGTAAAAGTTTTTCTTCTTGCTGCTTTTGCACGGCGATCTTCCCTTCTGTTCGCTCTGACGGAGCTGAGACAGAGGCGGGAGATTTCTCCTCCCAGACTGAAGCGAGGCGGCATCCTCTGGTCTCGGAGTACACGAGACCTTGCGGGCCGGTGACTTCAAGTCTGCAATCATAGCTGCCTTTCCGGATTTTCATGTTCTTCGAGATCTCAAAGCCGTGATCTTGGCCCGGCTCGACTGCAAGGAGGAGATATTTCGTGCCAACAACCGCTCTGCCGCCCTGCAGTAGAGTGGCATTGAGCAGAAGATAAGGTATGGTGCTGTTGCCTGCAAAAGCTAAATTTCCTGTAACTCGAAAGAGATCGCTTTGCACCTGTGAATTGTAATCAACCAGCAAGCGTGAAGGCGATAGAGCGCTCTCCCGCTCATCCGGCTCGCCAAGCTGCTCGGCAGACCGACTTTCTGTTAGACCCTTTGCTGCCTGACTTCCCAAATCCTGGCCTTCTTCAAACCGGCTTTCTGGAACCAGAGAAGAGGACGAATCAAGCTGCTCAGGCTTCTCGATGCAGCCGGACATGATGAGCAAGATGAGAATGACGGCGCATAAAGATGCGGATATTCCACACTTTCTAAAAAAAATTGTTACCAATTGGTCAACCCCTTTATTTCCAGTGGAGACTTTTTAGTTGGAACTCAGACATGGTTTGAATTACAATTTGTCCTATGATCTTATGAAATGCGATCTCGCCAAAAATGAACTCACCAAATGCGATCTCGTTAAATTTAGTTTCATAAAATATTATTTCTATCATGGTCCCATAAAAATGATCTCATGAAAGGGAGCGAAATACCTTGAGCAACCCTTCCACACAGTCCAGCTGCTTCTTCAGCTTATCCAGATCCTGCTCCTCCTCCAGACCTCTGGTGAGAGCGGCCAGCTTGCGAAGCAATGCAGCACGCAGATCTTCCTGTGCCCGGCCAAGATCAAGCTCGGTTTGCTGACCGCTCTGCAGCACGCTTCCTGTCGCAGACGGAATAGAGGAAGACACCTGTCGCTGCATTCCTGGCTTTTTGACGGCACCAAATCCCGCAAGCTCCTGGCTCGGCGCTTTCTCTTCCGGGATGACCAGCCCACTCGGCTGAGCAGTCTGCGCCCTCTCCTGCCCCCCCTGCATGGGAGGCTCGCTATCCGCAAATGAGCAAACAGGGCATACAACCTCTCCCTGGCAGCGAAAGAGCGGTGCGCCGCAGTCATGATGAGTGGCCAGCATTGTGCAGCCCCGCTCCAAGAGCCTGGTAATCTTCTCTAAAACCTCGTCCTCATCCATCTTCTTTCACCTGCTCCACATACGTTTAAATACAACAACCATACCATCACTGCTTAACTGATTAAGACGGACATCGTCATTAACCTTTTTACCACAAATGAAGGTGGAGATTCTATGACAGCTGAGAAAGTCCTTAACCAATGTGTTGAAGTTTTAGAACGCATCATGAGTGATGATGCTGTCCCAAGGAATATCCGGCGCTCCGCAGAGGGCGTTAAGGCTATCCTCATGGACGGAAAAGAAAGTGAGGCAGTAAAAGCTGCTTCAGCCATATCCATACTCGATGAAATTAGCAACGACCCTAATATTCCTCTTCATACCAGAACTTTGATCTGGAACGTGGCCAGCCAGCTTGAGACCATACCCGTGGCCTAAAGCCAACTGGCTTTTATATTATCGGTTTGCGAACAAGCATTTTGTATTTTGTCAAAAGATTCCTTGATTACGGGATTAACCTAGGCAGCTATCCAAAAGCTAATAGACTCAGAGCAATAGCCAAAGCCGCAATCAAAAAATCAATATCTTTAAGCGACGGCTCAACATAATCTAAGCGCTAGGAAAAAAATTTGCATGATTTATCAGCATTGAACCAATGCGATGTCTTTTTACGGCGATGAAAGATAGCTGTAATTGATAGCAAAGACTTTGGATAGGAACACGAGACAGAAGGGAGACCGTATGATTTCCACTGGAGATTTTAGTGTGACGCGCAAGGTGCTCCTGTTTGCAGGCTGCTCAAAGAAAAAATTTATGGAAAAGATCTTTTGCATTGGTTTTTGTTCAGCTTCCAAGCATCTCGATTTTGGCTTTTTTATACCATCAGCTATTAAACTTGATTTTAAATCTTATTTCCAAATCTGGTTATCAAATCTGGATCTCGATTCCTGAATCTGATTTGATATGAAAATGGGCCTCACGCATATCGACGTAACCTCTCCTATCTGCGATTCAGGTCTTTGATAACGCCTTCATGCCATGACCCATTTTCATGCCTCATGGGTGCCTAACCAGGCATGACGGTTTCAATATAGAACCTTGCCCTGAAGCTCACCATCGTCCCATGAGTTCCTCGAATGTGACTAAACTCAATTTAACTTGTTTTAATAACTATTGTCAAGCGCAAAAGAAATGAAGCACATAATCGCCATGATGAGCTTCATTGATTAGTGCAAATCTTTCGGTTTTTTTGTAATCAGACTTGTGTTTAGCAGTTTATCTTTATCATGCTTAAATCGCAAATACCCGTTTGGCCGAAAAAATAGAAGTAAATTTATTCAATTTATTTTATCATAATCTACCTGACCTAGTTTCTGCTCGTTAAATTACTCCTCATTGCTTCGCGACTTTGAACCCCGAAGTCATCAAAATTGCTCTTGAAAACGGTCAATGTAGTCCTCAGATCATTGTCATTTAGGGACTCGAACTCAGATCACTAAAATAAAAACGTCATATTTTATACGCAAATTTATCAACGGCAAGACTTAAATACAAGCAAGAAGATAGCCTTAAATGACTAATTTTATTTCATTATCAATCAAAAGAAAAATTCGTTAATTTTATTTCGTCTCCAGTGGAAATCATGGGGTGAGGGGCTAAAGTTCCAGTGGAAATCAAGGGGAGTTCACCATAACTCTTAATATCCCTCAAGACGAAGAAAGGATGTTCTAGGGGAATTATCTTGGTGTCTATGTCAGGAGGGTTATTTGCCGACTTATTGGCGCAAGGAGGCATATTCCAAACAAGAGATGTTTTGCGCCCAACTTATACGCCTAGCGAGTTGCCTCACAGAGGAGAGCAGATCAACAGCCTGGCATCTGTTTTAGTCCCAGCGTTGAGAGGAGAGACTCCTTCCAATGTTCTCATCTATGGAAAGACCGGCACAGGAAAGACCGCCGTAGCCAAGTACGTAGGCAAAGAGCTTGAAGAAGCCGGCATCGGCGACATGAAATGCACAGTCATCTACATCAATTGTGAGGTTGTAGACACACAATACAGAATCCTGGCCCATCTGGCAAGGCATTTCGACAAAGAGATCCCCATGACCGGCTGGCCTACGGATCAGGTCTATGCCGAGTTCAGAAATGCTCTGGACGACGAGAAGAGAGTTGTTGTAATAATGCTGGACGAAGTGGACAAGCTGGTTCGCAAGGGAGACGATGTACTCTACAATCTCTCCCGAGTCAACTCAGATCTGCTTCGTTCCAGAGTAAGCATCATTGGCATCTCCAACGACCTGAAATTCACCGAGTTCCTGGATCCGAGAGTCAAGAGTTCCCTTGGCGAGGATGACATCATCTTTCCGCCCTATAATGCCGAACAGATAAGAGAGATCCTGGAACAAAGGGCAAAGCTGGCTTTTCGTACCGGAACTTTGCAGGAAGGCGTCATTCCTTTATGCGCAGCCTTTGCTGCTCAAGAGCATGGAGACGCCCGCAGAGCCCTGGACCTACTGCGTATCTCCGGAGAGCTGGCGGAAAGATCACGCTCAACGATTGTCGCCGAGGATCACGTGCGCTCTGCTAGAGAGAAGATCGAGCAGGACAGGGTTGAAGAGGTCATCAAGACCTTGCCCACTCAGTCCAAGCTAGTACTCTACAGCATAGTCCTGCTGGAAGAGCTGGGCACCAGGAACATCACCACCAGTGCCGTCTACAATATGTATAAGCAGCTTTGTCCCGTGGTCGAGACCGATTATCTGACGCACCGCAGAATCACCGATCTCATCGCGGAGCTGGACATGCTGGGCATTTTGCACACTATTGTGGTCAGCAAGGGCAGATACGGTCGCACCAAGGAGATCACTTTGAGCGTTTATCCCGGCAAGCTCAAGGCCACGCTGCAACAGGATTATCGCTTGAAGGTTCTTGGCAATGTTAACGTGCCCCTTCAATCCCGGCTGGGGCTTTAGCTTTTTTTGTCGGAACGGTTTTGCTCGGGCTCTGACCCAAATCTATTTCCCTAAAAAGCGGCTGATAGGCTTTCGGAGGTTCGGATTTATGAAGCTGTTAGTCTGTCTTATGCTTGTCATTTTTGTCGTTGGAACAGCAGTCTCTGCGCAGGTAGGCGGCTCGACCGGCAAAGTGCTTCTCTTGGGAAGCATGAACAAGGGAATTGTGGATCAGAACAATACCTTGAACCAAACCAATAGCACGAATAGCACAAATCAAACCAGCACTTCGGTTGAGATAAACAGTCAAATGAGGCCCGTGCCGGCCATAAACAAATACAAGAGCGCGAGCATGCCCAACAATATCCAAGCAAATACGATTGCGTATCAATTCACGACTTGAGAATTGCAGTTTAAAGAAGGAGGGCAAAGCCGAGGTAGAAGCACTAGTGAGGATATGCGCGATTTTCGACTTCGCCCTGCAAAATGGCATTTGCCATTCGACCATAAAAAAAGGTGGTACAAAATTCGGATTTTGCCAGGTTTTCAGTGCTGCCGCAATTTCGCCGGGCGTCTCAGATAGGTACTGGACAAGCAGGAGGGAGGGCAAAGTCGATGTCGAAACAGGTAGGAGGATAAAAGATGGTCATAGCCGACTTTTGCCCGACTCCTAATCGACGTTCGACGATATAAATGTATGGTACACTTCGTTGATGTCTCTCTTCTATCGAGTGATACGTTGTGTATTGCCTGTATTCTTTCCTTATTTTCATTCCACGCTATCGGTGCTCTCATCATTTGTCGGGGTGCGGCGGCGGTCTATCTGCGGGTGAACGTGAAGTTTCAGGTTTCTCGCAGTCTATCCTTTTCTTGAGTGGTCAATTTCATGACGCTACGAAAATGATCGGAAACGTCGTGACCCGTTGTTTCGCAGGACTCTAGTTTTTCTCTGAGAAGCTGCTTTAGCGAAAATTGAAGTGCATAATATAATCCCCTTGCTAAAAAAACAATAATAAACTAATATTTATATGCGCCGATCGGGATTCGAACCCGAGTTTAGGCGTTGGCAACGCCTAGTGATAACCGCTACACTATCGGCGCTTATCTGTTGCACGAAGCATCCCCTCCAATAACCTTCTAGTCTAAAAACATTGCGGGTAAAACGGCCCGCTGGCGCGGTCCCATCCTCGGTCTGCACACCCTTTATCTACCTTGAGCCGGACGTTCTTATAGGTGAGTTCGCTTGCATGATGTCGTCATAGTAGGAGCAGGCCCCGCAGGGTTGACCGCAGCCATGTATTGCGCGAGAGGCGGAAAGCAGACGCTGGTCCTCGGCAATATCTACGGCTCGCAGCAGTCTATGGGCGGCCTCTACGAGAACTATCCCGGCTTTCCTGATGGAATTCAGGGAATAGAGCTCTCGGAGAGGATGCTGGCCCAGGCGCAAAAGTACGGCGCGGAGAACCAGACGGAACAGGTGGAGAAGATCGTGCATCTGGGAGACTTCTTCCGCTTGAAGACGGAGAATTGGCAGTATGAAGCGCGAGCCGTCATCCTGGCTATGGGTGCCGGCCACCGTCTTATGGGCGTTCCGGGTGAAATGGAGCTGACGGGGCGCGGGGTCTCCTATTGCGTGCACTGTGACGGCGCTCTCTTCAGGAATAAGGCTGTGGCTGTGGTAGGTTACGGCAACGGTGCCGCTCGCGCCGTCATCTATCTGGCCAACATCTGCGCCAAGGTCCATCTCCTCACAGCGCGAGAGGCGCTCGTGGCAGAGGCGGTCTATCTGGAGCGCATAAAGGGTTTATCCAACTATGTGCCGACCTTTGGTGCCGAGATCACGAAGATTCAGGGCGATCAGTTTGTGACGGGCATTGAGTTCAATGCCAGGAATTCACCCCGTTCCCTCAAGGTGGATGGGGTCTTCGTGGAGATGGGCATGAAGCCTAACAAGGAGCTGGCCGAATCTCTGGGATTGGAAACGACGCCGGGCGGATTTGTGAAGGTCAACCGGCTCAATCAGGAGACAAGCATGCCGGGCGTTTTCGCAGCAGGAGACCTGACGGGCGGAAGGCTGCAGGTCGCGACGGCTGTGGGTACCGGGGCATCAGCGGGCATCAGCGCATTGCAGTATTTGGGATAGACTGGAATAGAATAGGATAGATCTGCGCACAAGTGCTGCACCAAAAGAGCGTATCAATCCCGCCGGTTGGCAGGAAAGCCCAGCATGCAGCAAGCAAACCCTGGAACAGGATAGATTCAATGTATCAAGGAGATAACTGGAGATAATGGCCAGAAGTGAGAGATCGGAAAGAAAGCTGGATCTGACGAAGCCGGTTACCGTCTGGCGTTCGCAGGACCTGGTAGACGGATGCGAGACTGCGAGCTTGACAATGATCCTTCGCACCGTCGGTTGCCGATGGAACCGCTGCACCATGTGCGGCTATGCCGGCGAGGGCGCGCCCGCATCCGCGGAGGATCTGGTGGCCCAGTTTGAGAATGCCATGCAAAGATCCTCGCCCGAGGTCGGAGTGGTCAAGATCTACACCAGCGGCAGCTTCCTGGACCCGCAAGAGATGCCGGTGGCAGCGCGCGACGAGATATTGCGCCGTCTGGAAGCCGCAGGAATCCGGAGATTGGTCATCGAGACCCGGCCCGAGTATGTAACGGACGAGCGTGTGGAAGCGTGCCTCTCTCACCTGCAGACCGAGTTTGCCGTGGGCCTTGAGACCTCCAATGATCTCATCCGCGAGCATGTCATCCGCAAGGGCTTCAGTTTCCAGGATTTCGTGGACGCATCCGAAGCCGTACACAGGCAGGGCGGGCGGGTTAAGGCGTACCTTTTGCTCAAGCCTCCTCTGCTCTCCGAGGGCGAAGCCATGCGAGACGCCGTCGCCTCCGCCCGCGCGGCACGCGAACATGCGGAGATCCTCTCCTTGAATTTGTGCAACGTCCAGCGCAACACCGTCGTCGAGCGCATGTGGGAGAGAGGCCAGTTTCGCCCACCCTGGCTCTGGTCTGCCTTGGAGATCCTGAAGAGCGTGCCGGGTCCGTTCGTTTGCGACCCGGTGGGTGCTGGAACCCGTCGCGGCCCTCACAATTGCGGCCAGTGCGACTCTGCCATCGCCGAGGCCATCCGTGCGCACGCCCTGGACCAGGATGTGAGTGCCTTTGACAAGCTGGATTGCGCATGCAAGGCGACATGGCTTGATATGATGAATCTGGAAGAGAACTCCTTCGGGACTCCTCTGGTCTGATGGTCTTGTTTCATTGCTGTTCTTCTCAATTTTTTCCCTATTTCTCAGTATTTTCTTCTTTATTGTTCTCTATCTTTTCTAGCAAGTGATTGCTGAGCTAGTGAACGGATGATAAGACTATTTCCTATTTTGGAAAGATAAAAATCAGAATCTATCGGCGATTTATCATATCAAGATATTAGAATATGTAATTCTTTATTGGTGGATTAGTATCTCTGAGATGTCTTGGTTCCTACAGACTTCTCTTCTATCTGCAATGGCTGTTATAGGTGTCCTGATTCCCACTAACTACTCCCAGCCTGAAGGGGCAGCCATGTCTTTCCTCAAAGCCATACCAGGGCTGGAATCGATCTACCTGCTCCATGTCGCATCTTGTGGTGAGAGCCGGGAAGAGATAGAGTTGATGGCCAAGAATGTTGAGGGGCAGCACCAGGAAATCGATCTGGAATTCAGGTGGGCAATTGACGAAAGGTCACTTGTCGGGTGGTGACCGGAATCCTGTGGAGTAGATTCGTACTATCGATGAGGATGTATCTATCATCGCCATGAGTTCGGTGGGCGAGGACACCATGTACACAGGTCGCATCGACAGCATGACATATTATATGGCCAATATAGCAAATCGGCCCGTGCTGGTGGTGAGGGTGAAGCCGATCTATGCCGTTCTGCGACTTGACGGAAGCGGGAACATGATTGATCTGGACTAAAAACATGAAGAGTTGATTGGCCAAATTATCTTCCGCGGTGGATTGGGCTTGGGGTGGGTTCGGACCTTATCTCTTAGATTCTTGCTCATTTGATGCTGTTTCGTAAGAGCATCTGGCTCTGCATGCAGCCCCTTTTTTATCTCTGGAATTCTTCTGGCCAAATGATTAAATGGAAATTTTGCCAAAAACCTTTTTAGGGCTTATTTTTGGCCACAAACAAGATTCCGCTCTTTTTTTAAGGATCAAGATGTAGATACATCCTCCATTAAGATTTAACCTTAATAACTGATATTTGCGGATATTTTGGCTTTTCAATCTTTGGTTATTTTCCCTAATACCTTAAAGCATCAAAAAATGGATGATTTTCGCCAATAATGATAGTCTAAAAGCTCAAATAAAAAACCAAAAGCATTTAATATTGGAAGCGCATCGATCTAGCAAACTCTCCCTCGGGAGAGCGGGATGTAGGAAAATAAACGAGGTGGTCGTATGGTTTCGATACTTGGAGAAGTTGTTACTCCAATCGATATTGGTTTATTTGTTATCGTACTAATTGTGCTTATAGCCCCATTTAAAGTAAAACCTGTGGAAAAGAATCTGGAAGCGTTCCTCTTCATCATGGGCGCTCTGGCAGTCACATTGACCAGCAAGTGGTCGATGGAGCTTGTGAAGCTGGCCGCGGAAGAGCCCATCATCAAGGGCATCGTGCCTGCAGTCTTGATAGCCGGTTTGCTCTTCTTCTATGGCCAAAAGCAGTTCAAATCATTCATGAACGGCATGGTAAAGAAGACGAATCTCTCGGTCATCATCTTTGTAGCAACTCTTATCCTTGGCCTTGTTTGCTCGGTTATCACTGCCATCATTGCTTCCCTTTTCCTTTGCGAGATCGCCAACACCCTTCCCCTGGAGCGCAAGGACAAGATCAATTTCGTCATCATTGCCTGTTTCGCTATAGGTCTTGGCGCAGTGCTAACGCCTCTGGGTGAGCCCCTGTCCACCATTGCCATCACCAAGTTGCAGGGCGCGCCTTATCATGCAGGCTTCTGGTACCTCGCAGACCAGCTCGGTATATTGATCGTTCTTGGCGTATTGGGTTGCGCTCTCTTCAGCATGTTCTACGTAGGAAAGAAGGCAAGCAAGGGCGAGGTTATGGCCATGGGCGAAGAATCTGGCGGTGTCAATGAGGTCGTTATCAGGGCGGCCAAGGTCTGGCTGTTCGTATCTGCCCTGTTCCTGCTCGGAGCCGGAATGGAGATACTTATCTTCAAGTTCCTGACCAAAATCCCTGATTACATCCTCTTCTGGGTGAACATGATCTCTGCTATTCTTGATAACGCTACATTGACCGCAGCTGAGATCTCTCCCGCCATGAGCCAGAGACAGATCAATGCAGCACTCTATGGTTTGCTCATCTCCGGTGGCATGCTCATCCCCGGCAACATCCCGAACATTATCTCTGCCGGGAAGCTGGGAATCACCAGCGGTGAGTGGGCAAAGCTCGGTGTACCATTCGGATTGGTCCTGAACGCTATCTACTTCGTAATCGTATTCGTTCTGGGCATCAACCCAACCCTTGGGCTCTAAGCGTAACAGCTCAAGGCACACCTTTTTTAAAATCTATGCATTAATGGCAAGGCCGTTTCGATTTTGTGTATCTTACCGGCTATCCAATCGTTCTTCGCTTCGCTTACTGGCTTGTCAAGAATGAGATATTCTGCATAGCTGATCAAGGAAGCTTGCAAGTATTATTCGAAAATAGAGGGGATTCCTAAAAACCTCCTAAAAATCGCGGAACTTTAAATAGGGTTTATAAAGCAATATTCAAGATAAGAGGTTAATAGGAATCCTCCATTGGTCATCGGTTAAGGAAAATGCAATTAAATCACGAATATTATTATTACAATTCGGGTACTTAAGGGCATGATAACCCAAAAATCATAATGCATTATATTTTTGTCCGGCTTCGCGCCCTTCGCGTGAACCGGGATCTCACGCGAAAGCGCTATAGACGCGGAATCCCGATGGTGGTCATGATTTGTCAGGAAAGAATGACAATTCTTGTCACGCCCTCATCGATTTCCTCCTTAACCGATGACGCATGAGGAATCCTCTAGAAAATACGGAAATAGAAATCGGGAAAAGATGATTGCAGAAGATGTCAGTTTAGCTTATTTCCACGAGATCGCCTATTGGTTGCCTTTTCCAATTGTCCCGGCATCATCGGATGTTGCTTGAATCTCTGTTTGGTTCGTCGCCCTTTTAAGGTACCGCCAATAGAAATAGCCTATCAAACAGGATATCACGCCGCCCATCTCCAGGGCAATGACGGTTTTGTTGTGAATATTCGAGATCAGAAGAAGATCCCAAGCGGCGACTATTGCTACTAGGCCGATTAATGCGATTAATATCGCAATCATTTTCAGAACTATAATTTTGTATTTGCTCATATCCTGCCCGATCTGTGATAATGCTCTCCTGGATATGAATACTTGCCCACGTCTCCCATAGTGCTGTCGAAATATTCCTATCCAGCTAGTGAGCTTCAATGCTCTCCCGCGCGGCGCAGTCCCGGCGTGGTCAGATACCATCTGCCTTTCTTTCCCTTCATGAACGCCAGAGCATCGGTATAATCATCAAAGTAGCTGACCTCGCCTGAATCCAGATTCATGAGAGAGATGCGCCGCTCAAGAGTGATCCCTTTCTCTTTGAGCAGGTCCTCGATCTCCGTCCTAAGCTTGCTCTTCTTGTGTAGCTTCTCATCCTCATAGTGCCTCTCATCTTCATTCATTATGGCCTCCAAAATTCGTGGCTTTCTCTTCCTAAATCTTGGCGCTTTTGGCCTGGGAAAGTGCCCATTTGATGTATTCGGATGCGGGAAATTCATGAACCGATGTGGCCACGATCAGCCCCTCTCCGTACTTTGCCGCGACAAGGACAGCTCTCCCGTTGTCGTCTTTCAGCACGGTCTCAAATCCCTCGCCGGGAGCGAGATATCCGTCACATTCTGGAGTTAGGGTGCAGACAATGCAGGAGCACTCATGCTGCGAAGGCGTGACGGTCTGTGTTCCCAGTTCGCAGACATATTTAAGCTTCAAGGGTAGCCATTCATAGTCATGCTCGGACACCATCGGCCCGAATACGGTCAGGACGCCTCCTCTCTTCACAAAGTCGGCAATATTCGACCTGGCCCTCTGCAAAGCTGGCAGGGCTTTGGAATAATCGGGATTGGCAAAGCCGGTAGGAATCAATAGCATCTTGTACTGTGGTAGGAAGGGGCTGCCCAGAATTGCGGGCTGGAGAAATTGGAAGGACGCGCCGATCTCCTCAAAGAGCTTCTCAAACAGGAAGGTGCGGGCGCCTAAGAGCGCAATATCTGTCATACTGCTACTCTCTTGCTCGCGCTTAGGGAAAATCTTTATGGTCCTATTTCTGCATCCTGTTATCTGCATCGTTCATTATGCATTGGTCAGGCATTTGGTCGTGCACTCGTGAACCGTCCTGCTCTTGGTTTGTCGGTCTTAACATTTTCATCCATTAACTTTATTACTAAATAACATTGGTATATTGAACGCGATAAAATATGGAACAAGAACTAATGAGAATCGGGGTTTCGCTGCCGGAGAAGCTTCTCTCCAGGTTTGATGAGATCATCCTGCAGCGCGGGTACTCCTCGCGTTCGGAAGGCATCAGAGACGCTATTCGAAATTATATCGTTCACTATGAGTGGATGAGCGACGTGCAGGGCGAGAGGGTGGGCGTCATAACTCTTGTTTATTCCCACTCCCAGAGAGGCCTGGTGGACAACCTGACCGAGATTCAGCACGAGTTTGGAACCATTATCCAGTCCAGTCTGCATGTGCACCTGGACCATGAAAACTGCCTGGAAGTGATCGTTCTGCGCGGCGAAGGCCAGGATGTGCGCAAAGCTGCGGAGAAGATGATGTCCCTGAAAGGCGTAAAGCACGTCAAGCTCACCACGACCTCGATGGGCAAAGAGCTATAGAAAGATCCAAAAGAGATCCAGGGCTATTTTTCCATGTCTCCTCAGGAGATCCGGCCGGGAGTCTTTCTTCTGGATTTGGAAGGGCAAAAGAGGCTGGCCACCAGGTCGGATGATCCCGTGCCGGTTTACGGGGAGCGCATCTTGGAAGGATACCGGCTCTGGGATCCCAACCGCTCCAAGCTCGCCGCCCTTCTGCTCAAGGGCGGAGGCAAGGACCTCTGCCTTTCTCGCGATTCCATTGTCTTGTACCTGGGCGCGGCCACGGGCACGACGGTTAGCCATGTCGCCGACATTGTTTCGGACGGCTTGGTCTATGCAGTGGAGTTCTCGCCCCGCGCCATGCGCGATCTCGTCCGGCTCTGCGAGCGGCGCAAAAATATCGTGCCCATCCTCGCCGATGCTGCCCGTCCCGAAACGTACAGTGCTCTGGTGGAGCGTGCAAATCTGGTTTACCAGGATGTGGCGCAACGAAACCAGGCAGAGATTGCAGCAATAAACTCAAAGCGCTACTTGTTAGAGAACGGCAGTCTTCTCTTCATGATGAAGACGCGCTCCGTGGATGTCACGGCCACGCCACGCGCCGTTTATGAATCGGAAACGAAGAACTTAACTGGTCTTGAGATCCTTGGAGCGATGGATCTTCTGCCGTTCCACCAGGATCATTGGGCCATCACGGCCCGCAAGTCCCTTTCATAACTATTTCTAAAATAAATTTATTAAATAATTTAGCACCTGATTCAACTCGCTCCCATGATTTTGCGAATCTCATCATATATGATATTGGGCAGCAGCCGCACGTAGCCCACCAGCGGTATCTTGGCCCTGGCCACGCCGATGACCCACTCGTCCTTCACAGGCGTGAGATAGCTTATCCCTTCGCCGACAAAAGTGCCATTAAGGGTCTTGTAGATCAACAGGCCGGTCTCTTTATCGATATAAACGTCATTTCCCACATCCCTGATCTCATTGCGATGAGATTGAATGTAAGACATATTGGCTTGGCCGTAGATTTGTCCGGCAATCTGGTCGATCACTTCGTTATGATCTCCCTTGGTGATGTATCCTTCAAACGGAGCCGCAGGTCCGTTTTCCCACATCGGTTCCCCAGTCTTGACATAGCGCAGAGCGCGATGGATGATGGGTGTGGCCTTATCTTCGCCGGTCGACATTCCCAGAAGCATTATAATCTGATCCAGAAGGTTCGGGCTTGCCTTGCCGTAGGGCCGGTATAAAATAACATCTCCTGGTTTATTAAAGGTAGTATAATTGCTCTTTTCCGCAACATCCCAGGGGATCACTTCGGTGCGGGACGCCCCTTGCACTATGATAATATCTCCGATGTTCAGGTTTGGGACCATGCTTCCTGACTCTACGGCAACCATTGGTGTCCAGAGCCCTAAGGCCAGTTGGGAGAGAATGGAAATGCCACCCACCACAACGACCACGAAGATAATATCCTTGACAATGCCGGGAAGGGGCAAGCTGTCGAACCACTCTTCGATCTTCATGTGCATCATTTATCAGTTGGTACGTTCTTATACTCCTTTCGATGATGCAGGTGTCGCGCTCTCGCACTGGCGGCGGGCAAAATGGGCGTTCGGACCTTCGTGATATACTTATGAGGTTCGCGGAGCAGGGCTATCAGCTTGAGCCGGAGGCCCTGCAGCTCATTTGCAGTCACCCCGGTTCGCGAGAAGACCTGATACGACAGATCCTGTCTGGCATTGATAGGTCCGTGGCCGTGATTCGCGCATGTCAGGTCTCAGATCTTGCTAAATCAACGGTAGCTCGGTCAGCTATTGTCAAATCGGTTGTACAGATGCCGACCATTGCTAAATCTATACCCGCATCCATGCCTTCTTCCTCACTTTCTCCGGCAAGGAGAAATCAAGCAGAAGGCATCTCATTGGACCTTGAGGCATCCGATGCATTTTCTCGTCCCTACGTTGAGCCGAGTCCTTTGTCTTCGCTCTCCTCGTCGCTCTCTCATGTAGCCGCAGCGACGGAGCTGAAGTGCGACATAACCGGGCGCTCGACCTGCGTCGGCGACTACGACGACTTCGTGCGCTACTTTCGCGACAGATATTCCAAGATCAGGGAAATCCTATCTCGCCGCCTGAATACGAGGCCCATCGAGTCGCTGGGAAAGAGCACTGCCGGGAGGGAAGTCTCCCTGATCGGCATGGTCATGGACGTGCGCACCACGGCCAAAGGCAATCGCGTCATCGAGCTGGAGGACCCTACCGGCATGATCATCGCTGTCATCCAGAAAGACAACGAGATCTATGATCAATCGATAAATATCCTTACCGATGAGGTTATAGGCGTTACGGGAACATCGGACGGCAACGGCAGGCTCTTCGTCAAGTCACTGCTCTGGCCGGATATGCCGAACCAGACTCAGCCTCTGGAAAAGGGCCGCGGTTATGCGTTGCTGCTCTCCGATCTTCATGTGGGCAGCAAATACTTCATGGCGGACGCCTGGGAGAAGTTCGTGCAATGGCTCAACGGCGAGGTCGATGATCCATCCGGCCTTGCGTCTCAAGTGGAGTACATGGTTATTGCCGGCGACCTTGTGGACGGCATCGGTATTTATCCCGGCCAGGAGGGCGATTTGGCCATAAAGGATATCTATGCTCAGTACGAGGCAGCCGCCGAGCAGATCAACTCCATTCGCAAAGGCATTTCCATCATCATTGCTCCGGGAAATCACGACATCGTGCGTCAGGCGGAGCCACAGCCTTCTCTGCCGGAGTCGGTGCAGAAATACTTCCATGTCGCCGATCTGCTTTTTGTGGGCAATCCCGCTTGGGTTACCATAGGCGGCGTATCGGTTCTGGTTTATCATGGCCGAAGCATCGATGATCTGGTGCTCCGGCTGCCCGGAATCTCCTATGCCGCACCGGAGAACGCCATGATCGAGATGCTGAAGCGGAGGCACCTCTCTCCTATCTACGGCAGCCGCGTCTCCATTGCACCGGAGCGCGAGGACCATTATGTCATCTCCAGGCCGCCGGCAATACTTCATTGCGGCCATGTGCATACTGTGGGAATTGCCAGGTACAAAGGCGTGGCCGTCATAAACAGCGGCACCTGGCAGTCTCAGACCGATTTTCAGAAGAAGATGAACATCCAGCCCGTAGCTGCCGTGGTTCCGATCGTTGATCTGGCCACCATGAAGGTACGTAAACTGATCTTTGCCTGAATGACGGATTGCCTCACTGCATAGCGGTCCGCGCAAACTGTGTAATTTTTATTATAGAATACTGTGTAAATATAACTATTGTGCAATCTTTTAAGTTCTCCGCTAATTAGCGATGTTTCATAATCCGTGTCTGTAGATTCAGTGCGGCTTTGAAAAAGATGCAATGAGTCGGACATCCGATTAAATATAGTCAATTGATGGTTATTGAATTCATGATATTTCCTGCAATTTCATATCAAGTCTGATATGTCTTACCAAAAAATATAAGTACAATCAATGAAAACAGAATCTAATAATAAGGAATGTATGGGGTGAGATTATAAAAAAAATCGAAGTTATATTGCTATTAGCTATAGCGGCTCTAGTTATTCCGGTTGTGGCTGAGAATGCAATAGTTGGTGCAGGCAGCGTAGATATCTTGGGGGGCGGAATCTTTCAGAGTTCTGGAAACGCGTTTCGTTTTCCAATATTATCTAACACCAACTATGATTCGGTGACTGTTGGCAACGACAGAGCACAGGCTCTGGGAATGGGGAAGGTTTTTCCCTTTGGTTTTGGCAGCTCTCTCCCGAAAGCCGAAAATAATCTGCTCATCTTGAAGAGCCAGAACACTGGCGAGAATGCGAGCCCTGAAGGTGCATATACTCTCAAGGCCAATTTCAACCAGATAAAAGCGGGTAGCAGAACCGCCTCAGCTTCCGGCGAAGCCTCGTCGGTCAACAATGTGAAGATCGTGGATAATCAGTTCTAGAATAAGACCGCAGTGCCCAATGGCGATTTGATTCTTTTTTTAAGCCGTTCATCGGGCATTTCTTATTTTTGCCAGGCGATTTCAACGGTATTTGATCAATATCGTGCTGATGAACGAACTATAGCTAATTACAGTATGATTAGTATTTTACTGTTAAACGCTAATATAATTTTCATGTATTGCTGAGTTAGTGGTCCAATACATTTTTTGTTTTTTAATACTAATTTGGACCTGAAATTTATTGATCTATAGGACTATCTGCCGATTTGTGCGGATATGAACTATTATAACACCGTTTTAATTATGGCCTATTCGAAGCAGCTCATCTTAGACTCTTTTGTTATCTTGAAGATATTTTTTAAGTTATGATTTAACTTCAATTCTCAATCGAGTATCTCTTACCAAAAAATATAAATATTATTACTCCTAACAGATGAGTATACTAAGGAATGTATGGGGTGAGACTATCAAGAAGATAAGTGTATTTATGGTTCTGGCGATGGCCTTATTTTTTGCACCGGCTATGGCCCAGAATGCGATGGGCGGAGATAGTGTGGATATATTGCATAACGGAATCTTCGAGACTGATGGGAGTGCGTTTTCCTTCCCGGTCGATTTCCTTAATACCAACTACGGCTCCGTGCAGGTAGGGAACGACAAGGCCGCTTCCTTTGGAATGGGCAGCAGCTTCTCATTCGGATTCCGCAACGGCCCCGCTAACGCCCAGAATAATTTAGAGATCAAGAAGAATCAGGATGCAGGCCCGCGTCTGGATGAAACCACAGGCACATTCAGCGAAGCCATCAAGCTCAACATCGAACAGATCACGGTGGGCGACCGGACGG
Organism: Methanothrix sp.; assembly: GCA_003857025.1. Classification (GTDB taxonomy): domain Archaea; phylum Halobacteriota; class Methanosarcinia; order Methanotrichales; family Methanotrichaceae; genus Methanothrix. Next base: position 5,708 of record RPOO01000011.1, on the reverse strand, counting down.
CTCAAGCATTCGGATATGCCACAGCCACCAACAACGTGAAGATCGTTGCCAACCAGGAATAAAAGGGCCTCAATCCGAATTGGGCCCTTGGATATGATTGCACAGCCGAAGCCCACTGGCTTGGTGCTGGTGGGGTTCCTAACCCTTTGTTTTTTGTCAGGTTTAGCACAAGCAGATCTGCATCACAGTGCATCTGATTCTTTAAATCTTATTGCAAAGTTCGAGTCCGATCCCGTGGGCCACGGTCAGGCTTCGGGTGGGGGCGAGCTAGAGCTGGCAAAAGGAGTTCTACGCTTTCCCTGGGCCACTCATCATGTATCCGGCTCAAAACCCTTTCTGCCCGGCAGAAATGCTGAGGCTGTGATTTCTTCAAAGTCGCTGAATGATGATGTATTCTTCGATCAAACTCCTGGGGAACAGGGGCTGCAAAAATTGTCGGCATTAAATGCTGCAAACAGGCAAGATATGATCAATGAAGAATCCCTGGGCGATGGGCCCGGCGGGCAAGAAAGCTCCCGTTCCTTGAATGCAACAGCAGTTGTACGGGCCGATGCATACGAAAGAGTGAATGCGGCAGTCGGTGCAGGAGATGTAAAGCAGAAATCTATGCGTGATCTTTTCATAAAGCTGCGGGAGGCAGGTGCTTCAGAGCAGGCTTCCGATGTCGGCGACCCGAACCGTTCTGGAAATTATCTGGATATAGATGTACATGGCATCTCCGTCCAGGCGATAAATACCATCGAGGGAGGAAATGCTGTGGCAACCTCCAATATAATCATAAAGCCGGTACAAACCGTCATCCTTTCTCCTGAAGTGCGGGAACGGCTGAAATAGGACGGATATACTTCATAAATTTAGAAATACTGTAGCTGCTTAGATTAGGCTTTTTTTGCAGAATTCAAGAATACGTCATGCCGACACAAGATGGGTCTTGAATTACGGCGGTAACTCAAGTTTTTTCAGCCGCTTTTGCGATTTTTGTGCTGATGGCATTGTCCCAATATCCGGCAAATCATGTATAATCTTTCGCTTTTCGATATCTGTGGGTCATTTACCAGTTTGCGATATTATCTGCTATGCATATCGGATGTAAAATTATATATCAAAAATATCTCAATAAATCTAGCAAATTCATCTAAAAAAACACCAAAAGATATATATATAATTGGGTGTTAGTAAAGTCTAACCTAATAGGATTATGGGGTGAGACTATCAAAAGAGTAGCAATATTCTTCGTGCTGGCTATGGCTGTGGCCGCTCTTGCGGTTCCAGTTATGGCCCAAAGCGCAATCGTTGGAACCGGCGGTGTAGATATCCTCGGTCAGGGAATCTTTGAGACCCAAGGAAGTGCCTTCAAGTTCCCTGCTGTGGCGAATACGAACTATGATTCCGTGGTGGTCGGCAATGACCTGGCCCTGGCCATCGGCGTTGGCGGACAATTTGGAACGCCCTTCGGCGGAAATTCTGCAGCAGTCACCGCTCAGAACAACCTGAAGATCAAGAAGAACCAGGATTCTGGTGACGTACTGGCTTGCGAAACCTGCAGCCCGAAGTATAACGTGGAGCAGGTCCAGGTCGGAAGCAGGAGCGCTACAGCCATCGGAGTCGGCATTCAGGGCGCTTTCCCGTTCGCAAGGAACGCTGCCTCAACCCTGGCTCAGAACAATATCGAGATCGTAACCAACCAGCAGTAAACTAAAGGTCCTTTGTGACCTCTGGCGGGTGAAGAATGGATCGAATGCATGGACCCACCGGCGCATTGCTGGTGGGAGCCACTTTTGTTTGTCTTTGTCTGGTCTTGACGGCTTTGGCAACGGGTTATGAGCCGGATGCAACACATGTTCTTGACGAGGTTTTGGCTCATCATTCCAGCTTCGTTCACCACTCGCGATCATCTGATTTGTCTTATCTGGGAACGCTTCCATCTTCTCGTGGCAATCTAACCTTTCCTTGGGTGAAAAGGATGCCTCAAGCCTCAAAGCTCAGCGGTTCCGAACTTCTATCCGGCTCTCCGCCCACAAAAGATGAGATTATCTTGAGGGGCTCTAAACCCATCAGGCAGATGAAGGATTTTGGCGCGACAAATAATGATCCTGATGCTATCGGAGATGCTAATGAAAATTACGATGAAAATGAATCTCAACCTAAGTCATGTTTGAGCGAAGATCTGAGGATCGCAGGCGAATCCGGCATGTCGGCGCAGCATTCAGAAAATATCTTGGGGAATAATAATATGAACAACATGAACATCGACGTTAGAGGGATATCAGTGCGCGCCGTCAATACCGTGCCGGGCGGCAAAGCCGTGGCTACCTCAAATATCGTCATCAAGCCTGTGCAGATCCTCATCTGCCCGCCCGAGGTTGAAGAGAAGCTCAAATAAAACGGTTCAAAATATTCTCTTCTCTTTTTAGCCTGAATGCTTTGCTGACAGCAGCCATCCCCAGTTGCGGCTCATGGCAAGTCGTTATCCATCACAAACTATAAGGGCATTTTGTACTATTCCTTCTCGCGATATGATTATGCAGAGACCGAGAGGGACCAGGGACTTTCTCCCCGCGGAGTCCTGGAAGCGAAGACGGGCGCGCGAGGCCATGCAGGAGATTTTGGGGTGCTGGGGCTACCAGGAGGTCGCAACGCCCACCTTCGAGCACCTGGAGCTGTTCACCAGGAAGTCGGGCGAGTCCGTTCTGGAGGAGATCTACAGCTTTCAGGACAAGGGCGGGCGCGATCTGGCGCTGCGCCCTGAGCTGACCGCGCCGGTGATGCGCATGTACGTCTCGGAGCTGCAAAATTCTCCCAAGCCGCAGAGGCTCTTTTACTTCGGCAATTGCTTCCGCTACGAGCGGCCCCAGAAGGGACGCTTCCGGGAGTTCTGGCAGCTCGGAGCAGAGCTGATCGGCGGCGCCAAGCCCGATTCGGAGGCTGAGGTCATTGCTCTGGCCGAGCGGACGCTGCATAGTGTCAATGTTTGCGGGGATATCCATGTCGGGTACCTGGGTCTGGTCCGGTCCATCCTGGAGAAGATCGGCGGCGAGCACAGGCCGGCGCTCATGAGGATGATCGACAAAAAGGAGCGCGAGGCTCTGCGCGAATACCTGGAAAAGATCGATGCCGTTCATTTCGGCCTGCAAGAGTTGATCGACCTGAAGGGCAAGGCAGCCCTTGACAAAGCCCTGCAGATCGCCAGCGATCTGGGGCGGGATTTTGTCTCATCTGATTTATCAAGGTCCGTTCATGATGCCGGAGCGTGCGCAGGTGCAGGCGCACAGGAGGCTGCCGTCGCATCGTCTGAAGGGCGATCCTCAGCTCGCACGGGCCGGGTGGTGAGCACGGAATTGAAGATGGATGAGTTTTGCCAGACTGTTGATCTTCTGGATGCCTACGGCGTGAACTATACAATTGACTTTGAGATCGTGCGCGGCCTGGAGTACTATTCGGGCACTGTCTTCGAGATCTATGCCGAGGGCCTGGGCGCGCAGCGGCAGATTTGCGGCGGCGGAACCTACGAGCTGGCCAGCCTCTTCGGCGGCAAGGAGACTTCGTCAACGGGCTTTGGCCTCGGCTTCGACCGCATCATGGAGATTGTGCAAATCGATGAAAAGAGAAAAGCCCCCGTCTTCCTGGTCTTTACACCCGATGTCAAGATCGATGCGGCAAAGATCGCGATGAAGTTGCGCGAGAGCGGCCTGCCGGTGATCCTGGATGTCATGGGCAGGGGTTTTAGCGCGCAGCTCAAGGCCGCGAAAACGGCTGACGCACAGTTCGCGATAATCATTGATCGAGACAAGCTTGATTCGGGCAAGCTCACGCTGAGGGACATGTCCGGCGGTGAGCAAGAGAGCCTGGGCTTGGTGGAGATAGAGAACCGGCTAAAAGAGCATTTCTCGTGCTGTTGAACCGAAAAACTTTGGACTGGCCTTCTGGATTAAGGAAGGCAAATTTTTCTCTATTTTTCACGCGGAAGAGGTTGAGGCGATTATTAGCATGATGAACGCCAGCAGCAATGTGCAAAGCAATATTAAATCGCTATATTTATTCCTCAACAAGCTATCCACCAACGTCGCTTGCCCCTGCTGTTCCATTATATCAGACAATGCCACCACTCCAAAAATTACAGGGTGCTCATGATTTAAGTAATTTATTATGAATGGATCTTACTTGATATTTCTGTTCAGTAGGTGGCGGAATTTGCGCCCTCTTGCTGTCGATCTATCAAGATGATTTGATCTCTTGGACGACCCACTCGAGGATTTCGAGCAATTGCTTGAGGGAATTGTCATCTTTGAAGATTGATAGATAGATGTTTGGGCGACGGGTTATTGCATCGTCAGGCAGGCTTATGCCTGGGATCTGGTTGAGGCGGCTTAATAGTTCTTTGCGTTTGGACTCTGCATCAAACGGCGGTTTTTTTTGCAGCCATTGGAATTGAATCTCGACTTTTCCATAGGTCCAAATCGCGATCGGGTAATATGAAATTCCTTTATGGTCTAATGTTGGGAAACATGAGCCATCTTGTTTGCCGTTTCCCCACCAAAACCTGGGAAGCTTGTTTTTCGCCCATTCCAGAATCTTCCTGGCAACCTCTGCGTCAACTAATCCTTTCTTGGCTTTTAATTCCCGGAAGAATGAATCCCAATCCCATTGCATAGTGGAATTGACATTTCTTCTCGTTCTCTCGATCTGACCGTGAACTCTTGGAACCAGAGACTTCCATCCTTGGCCCGTATATTGCTTGATCTCGACGGCCAGGACTTCGGCAGGGTCCATCTGTTCGTTAAGAAATTCCACAATGCGTCGTAGCTCTTTTGGAATATCATCTGCAACAAAGAGCATACGGATTTTGCCCGCTTGTAGATTCGTTTTTGCCTTTCGCCAAAATTCTTCCGCATCATCCGAGTCTTTCAGGAAATTCCTGAGGGTCTCATCAGGGTCCACGTTCCTTTTGCTGCATATATCTTTAAATTTGGCTTGTATTTCTTCGACAGGCCAATAGACCACGGCATTGGCTGCATAATCAAGCATTTGGCCGACAACCTCGCGCCTGATGCGAGTATCGCGGCTCCTTTTGACCTCAACTAACGTAGGAATTGCATCTTGGTCTAAAAAGAGGTGATCAACTGACCATCTATCTGCTCCATTTTCTTCAGAGGGCAGGGCGGCCTCTCGCGAGATTAGCAGCCAGCGTCTTGGTGATCTATCATCTATCTGATCGCCGGGAATGAGGCTGGGATAGTCTGCCAGGTATTTTTGAAGAAGATCTTCTGACGTGTATTCTTCCTCTTGCATCTCGATAAGCTGGCCGCCGTCTTTGATGAGAAACACGCCGCTGACCATTGTTGATCCTCTTTCGGGAATGCTTTTAATTTTGAACGCAAAAAAAAAGATTTAAAGCAGCCCCATGTTTTCGAGCTGCATTCTGACGATCCGCACGCCTTCTTCGCACTCTTCCGGTGACTTGCCGCCCGTGACGACGAGTTTGCCGGAGCTGAAGATCAATACTACCACTTTGGGCACCTTGATCCTGTAGACGAGGCCGGGAAACTGCTCCGGCTCGTACTCGATATTTTCGAGGCCGAGGCCGAGGGCAATGGCGTTCAGGTTCAGGTCGGTCTTCAGATCTGCAGAGGCCACAATGTTCTGAACATGGATCTCAGGCTCCAGATCGATCTTCTCGAAGCCGATGGATTTGAGCGTCTTGGCCATGT
>RPOO01000010.1 GCA_003857025.1 Methanothrix sp. | reverse complement strand
GAAAGAGCAACCAGGCTCTTCAAGCCCACATCTACGCCCGAGGCAGTCTTGGGTTCTATCTGAGGTACATCTTCCGTCTCGTATACCACGGTGGCATACCAATGGCCCAAGTGGTCTTTCTTGATGGTACTATAGGCATGCGCTTCGAAGATAGGGTTGTCCAGTGGCATACCAATGGCCCAAGTGGTCTTTCTTGATGGTGCATGTCTTGATCTTCCCTTCAACATCCCTATGCTTGAATATCCTGATGGAGCCGATCTTGGAGAGAGTCAGCTTCGAACCATCCATTTGAATCCGACTTGGGGATGGACTGCGCCATAGGCTGAAAGCGATTGGATTAAAAGTTGGAAAGTGGAGTTGATTATTACATCCGGCTTGCATCCGGCCATTCTAGGTCTTCTTAACGGCCTGAAGCTTGGACTCAATGGATATCTCTTTGTCCAGACGGAAATCGATCCGAACCGTGGTGATGATCCTTTGCACACCCATACCCTCCAGCCTCTTGTTTGCCTTTTCGACAACATCGAAGAGCTGCTCGAAGCTCTCGGCTTCCAGAGACGTGGACATCGGTCCCGGAACAAATTTCACTCCCGCCTCATTCAATAAATCATGCACTGCACCCACATATCCGGCGGCGCTCGTTCCCGACCCCATGGGAATGATGGAAAAATCAGCCACAATCATAATAGTAGCCTTACCGCCGCAGATAAAAAAGTCACTATAGAATGAGAAAAGAGTTGGATGACGAGGCTGCTTCCATTTCCGTCTTCCGGTTCCATTTAAACGTTAGAAGCCCTGCAGATCGGATAGCACTTTTCTCGCCGCCGCTACCGGGTCTTCTGCCCCGTAAACAGATCTGCCCACAATCAGGTAGTCAGCGCCCGCTTCAAGGGATTTTGAAGCTGAGCCGCCCTGCGCGCCCACACCCGGCGAGATGATTGTCTTGTTTCCGATTATGGATCGAATCTTCTTGATCCTCTCCGGGCGCGTGGCCGGGGCGACGACTCCCGCTGCGCCCACATCCACGGCGAGATGGGCCATCTGCTCGGCCAGTGGAGCCATGAAAAGCTCTGCGCCGGGATGGCTCATCTCCGTCACTACGAAGAGGTCCGCGCCGTATACGGCAGTGCTCGCCGCGCAGGCTTCCAGGGAATCCTTCCCCGGAAAAGCATGAGCAATTACGCCGCTTGCGCCCGCACCCAGCGCCGCCTCGCAGATGAGATGGTTGGTATTGGGAATGTCGGCGATCTTGAGGTCGGTAATGACCGATGAATAGGCTGAGATCTCCTTGACGATGCCGATTCCTGCAGAGAGGATGAGCGGATAGCCGATCTTGATGGCATCGAAGTATGTCGAAAGTTGCTCGGCTAGGGAGACTGCTCTTGCCTTGGAGGTCACATCCAGTGCCAGGATCAGACGGGTTTGCTTTTTCATTTGAGATCAGCTACATCAAATTTGTATTCGGCTTAATTTTGGCTCTTTTGGCTTAATTGTTCAAATGTAGTTTCCGATCAGCTCTGCAGCCTCACGCAGATCGCCCACCACTTCACGCCCGCTGCGTACCCCTTTCCGGTCCAGGAAGAGAGCATCAAGCCCAGCTTCCAGCGGCGCTTCATAATCGTAGTTGTAGTGGTCGCCGATATGCAGAACCTCGAAGGGCTTTGCCTTCAGGTGAGCGCAGACAGCTCCGTAAACCAGGGGCGACTTCTTCACGTCCCGAAAGTCGCTGGTGACGGAGAAGGTCTCGTGGAAATAATCCTGCAGCCCGTCCAGCTCAATGTCGATGAACTCGCGTGCCGCATTGGAAGTCACCACCAGCACATAGTTGTCGGCGAGAATGTCCAGCGCCTCCTGCACCTCGGGATAGGTCTCGATCTCGTCCTCGTAAAGCTCCAGCAGATCGTCCTTGGCGATCTGCAGGCCGAATTTGTCTATCCAGTACTTGAGGTCGTACCATTCCAGGTGATCGCTGCCGATCTTCATGTATTCGCCGATGACGTACTCCTTCGCAGCAGCAAACTCCTGGCCGGTCTTTTCTGCGTACAGGCTAGGAATGCCTTCCATCCAGACCTTGTCCACGAACCTGGAGTTGACCAGGGTGCCGTCCATGTCCAGGGATATGAAACGAATCATCTTTTTCTCCGGTTTGAAGGCGTAAGTTGGCCTTGGGGTTATTATTCTTTTTGGAGATCAATGTGGCAAAGATGATAGGTATCAAGTCCTGGCCAAGAAGACGAAAGGTGCTTGTAGTACGTGCTTTATTGATGAACTTCATGCGCAACTTTATCGTCGTCGGCCACAAGGCCACCACATCCCCCAACTTCTCCCTGGAAGACATCCCCGGCACCTCCGGGCGTCTCGACATCCTCTGCCGCAGCGTCACTGCCGGCTTCGTCCTGTCCCATGGCATCCGAAAAGATGTCTGCGTTTACCTCGTCCTTTTGGGCGGCACCGTCCCCAAGACGATTGTCCTGCAGGGCGAGACACTGCGCCACCTGAACCCGGATGAGCGCACCACGGCGGCGCTCCTCAAGAAAGCCCTGGCCATCGAGGCAAAGCCGGAGTGGGCCATGTCCACATCCGGCATCTTCGTTCGCACCGGAGGGCTGGCGGAAGTGCTGGCCGACCTGAAAGTAGCGAGGATTCTGTACCTGAAGGAAGACGGCGCGGACATTCGCGGCGTTGAATGCAGTGGCCTCTCCTGCGATGCGGCCTTCATTATGGGAGACCACACCGGAATAACCGACGAGGAGGAGACGCTGATCGAGCAGGTGGGCGCGAAGACCGTCGCCATCGGGCCGATGAGCCTGCACGCGGATCACTGCATCGTTTTGCTGAATTGGATGCTGGATACCGGGATGGTCGGGTCGAACGAGAAATGGTTCAAGTAAGCAATTGTCTGCAAATGCAAAAAATGTGAAAGATGTTAAAGATGTTAAAGCGCGAAAAATATTAAAGATGAAAGATGCCAAAGCAGCATCCTTTTTCTGCCCATTTTCTACTCTTTTTTCACGATATGGTTTTTCTTCACATAGGCAGGCGCTTGGGGATGATTGTGCATGCCGCCGTATGACTTGCAGGAGGGATAGTACTCCGTGCCCAATTGAACCATGCCCGCGGTCTTCTCCCCGGCCTCGCTCTCGATAAATGCCAGGGCCAGATCTATGCCCGCAGAGACGCCGGCAGCGGTCCAGACGTTTCCATCCCGCACAAATCGGTCCTCAACTACTTCCACATCGCTAAGCTCCTTCAGCCGCTGCAAAGATGCCCAATGGGTCGTAGCTCTTCGGTTATGCAAAAGACCGGCACGATGAAGGATGAAGGAGCCGGTGCAGACGGAGAGCACCGACCGGCAGCCCTTAGCCTGGCGGGAGACGAATTGAATCAGGGCGGGGTTGTCAACCTCCCGGCGCGTGCCTTCTCCTCCTGGAACCAGCAGATAGTCCAGCGGCGGACAATCGGCAAACGTCGCATGAGGATTAAGTGAGAGACCCTTGGCACAGATCACGGGGCCCGGCTTCTCTGCAACCATCAGGCAGCTATCCGGGCCTCGGGCAAATTTGCTCCAGAACGATATCATCTCCCAGGGGCCGATGAGGTCCAACTCCTCCAATCCTGGGAAAACCAAGAATCCGAATATCATGCTAAAATCAGTCTCCTCTCGCATGGTGAATCTGTGATCAATTCTTAATGATTCGTAATTGATATTTTTATCGGCTAAGAGTTTTTGGTCGGGAACGGTTCCTTTGGGCGACTGCAAGCTTGTTTTCAGCCTGGACATAGTGCCTTGGATATTCAACTGTTTCACCAGTAGAAAGAGCAACCAGGCTCTTCAAGCCCACATCTACGCCCGAGGCAGTCTTGGGTTCTATCTGAGGTACATCTTCCGTCTCAGATACCAGGGTGGCATGCCAATGGCCCAAGTGGTCTTTCTTGATGGTGCATGTCTTGATCTTCCCTTCAACATCCCTATGCTTGAATATCCTGATGGAACCGATCTTGGAGAGAGTCAGCTTCGAACCATCCATTTTGAATCCGACTTGGGGATAGGTGAAAGACTTGTACCATCCCTGTCCTTTGAATCTGGGATATCCTGGCATCTCTTCGTCCTTAACACGCCTGAAGAATGCCTTGAAAGACTTATCCAGCCTACGAAGCACATCTTGAAAAGCCAGTATTTCGCAGCTCAGCCGAATTTTCATTGGTGCAAACCCTCTCAACTATTCGCGAATAAATCGCATGTACCGTATTTCTCTTTGGTTCTTAAATTAATGATAAGAGTTCAATAAAATCATTATATACTCAAATTTGATTTACTATGATGCAAAAAATTATCTAAATCCTTATCAGCGTCCCTTATCATAAATATGGTCCTACTGCAATATAATTACAAAATCCAGCACTCAATTTGTTTTGAAAATAATTTATATCTTATAACTATTCTCTATATAAATATATGATAGAAAGCTTTATTTACTCAATTGTTCACTTATATCTTTCAAGGGTAAAAAGAATCTGTTCCCTTGTTGCTAGAAGCGTTATGAGTGACTAGCTTCAGTTTTGTATACAGGAGTGAGCACCTGGGCGATGAAACTCCTGGACTCAGCAGATAGCATCTATATGCAAATAGTTTGCAGATTACCTTTCTCCAGAAATCATTTGCGAAACAAGAGTTGAGTTCCTGAGCAAGAATCTTCGAAGAACCCTTGAAGCCCACCATATAGCGCCACACCTCTTTAGTTGCATGAAACCTCTGTTAAAATATGAGTGCAATGCTTGGGTTCTTCTTAACGGATGAGTGGGATGAGATTCTTCGATTCAATAATTGCATTTCTGGTGTCTCGATCTGTAGATTGGTCTTCCATAGAAGCAACTCTGTTTGAACTTGAGTCGAGCCCACAAAAATAATCCTTTGAGGATTTTAGAAGAAATGTCATTGGTTGGTACCTCGCCAATTTTAAAAATTTGTGCCCCATAAAATTTTGTTCTTCTAAAATCTTCAATTGAACTATCATGACATGAGACAGCAGCTCGTAGCCGAAGGCATCATTTTATGATCTACGAGGCTTTCTTCTCTAAAAAACATTTTTTCAATTTAATTTTTTCTCTATTGCGCTATTTATCATATCTTAGGTTCGGCTATTGCTGGCATGAGGCCTAAAATGGTCAATGAGCTAAATAGGATAAAGCCGGTCTGACCGGATTTTTGTTTTAACAGACCCATTACGACATGTACCGGATATTGCCGTTATTTAATATTATATTAATAGTTAGATAAATTTTATTAGTTGGTAAAATTGTTTAAAACTAGATATTTTTGGATTTAGCCTGGAATAAGCAAGTTCTAAAATTTTTTTCGGCAATTGGAGCATTCTAATGTCGAATTCATGTGCACTCTTTGTTATAATAATATATTCTATAAAAAATATGTCGGAGATGTAATTGTGAAAAGTCTAATACTCTGTGAGTGCGGCGATTTTGTCGAAAATCACACCTTTAAAGATTACATAGAATCTTCGTTCGGCCCGTCGACTCCGACCATAGGCCACACTGAATGCGGTCTCATATTCAATTTCATCGATGAAGGCCTGCCCAAAAGATTCTCCTCCAAGAAGGAGTTAAAGACAATTGCCATAAAATTTGCCAATATAAAGGGCATGAACAACGAATCACAGAGTATTTTTCTTTTAGAAGTAGATCGGCTCAAGTCGACAGGGAATCTGGCGGACATGGATATACTCTTGAGGGCTTTTAAGTCTTTCTTGGCAAGAGTTGAGAAAGAATAATGATCTACTCATGTTTATGTTTTTATAATTATCTCTTCATTAGTTATTTGTAGGATTCTATTGGTATGCTGTAATTGGGGATAAGAAATGATTGTTAGGAGGATCGCAATTGGCCACTTACGAAGCCATTTCAGAGGTAAGTACCTCTCTGAAGAAATTAATATGGAATAATATCAAAGGAACAGCTCTAGGAGAACAGGTAGGCGAAAATGGCATAGCCTTCAACCATCCGACAGATAATGATGCTGGTTCGAATGCAAAGAAGCTTTCCATTTTTCTGTTTAAAATCGGAGAGAATAGTTACCATCAGAATCATCCGCTCTCATACGCTGACGGGAGCGGTCATCCCATAGCGCTCGACTTGTATTATATGATTACCGCGCACTTCGAAAAGTCTCTCTCTGATCATATGCTAATGAATCAGAAGCTGATCGGACGAGTTGTTCAGATATTTCATGAAAATCAAGTATTGCGTGTTCCTGCTCTTGAAGACACTCTCTCGGATGAAGATATAAAGATATTCAGCTACGATATGCCGCTTGAAGAAATAGGCAAGATCTGGGGAAGTATCCTGGAAAGCAATCCCTACATGCTTTCAGTTTTCTATGAGGTGACTCCGGTGATAATCGATTCGAAGACGATGGTTGCGGCCAAGAGGGCAACTAAGGTATCTTTTGATAATCAAAAAGGTGGTGTTAAATCCAATGTCTGAAACCGCGCTTTCCATTGCCTTCTATTTGAGAGACGGCTACTCGAAGAGCCAGGCTAAAGGAAATATTCAGGTATCTCTAAGGTCCTCCGGCAAGACGGCAATGCTAAATCCCAGCGGCTGTTATACCTTTGTCGATTTGCCGGAAGGAAAATATGTCGTTAAGATAGAATCCGAGTTCTACATCTACGATGAGATTGAATACGAAGCATATACGGAAGGCGCTGTCAGCGGCGAGGTATTCGACCTGATCCCGGCGCCTAATTATCCTTTTTTTTCCGCAGGTGAGACGCTGGTTCGGGGGATGTTGTATAAACTCAAAGATCCTAAAGATCTCAAAGATCCCAAAGATCCCAAAGATCCCAAAGATCTCAAAGATCCTGTTCCTTATGCCGATATTTATAGCAGTGTTTTCACCGGCGATCTGAGACGAAGAAAAGGCCCGATATCTAATGAAGGAGATTTTACATACTATGCAGCTTCGAAGACCGATTCCAGAGGCGAATTTGCTCTCTTCTTCGGCCCTATTGTGAATGATATGATCATATCTGAAGACTTAGATCCCCGTAGAGTCTATCTCTTAAAGGGTCCTGAAGAAAGCAGCCTGAACGATAAAACCGAGATACCGCTTCTGGTCGAGAATCGGAGTATCATGAAAAAAACGAGCATCAACCGCATTGAATTGGGATTCTCAAACACCCGGAATCTTGATTTTAATTCTTCATTCGCTTAAATGGAATATTAAATCCTCTCGCATTTTCCATATTGCGATTGAATGGTTGTCTGTTATATCTTCTAGCAGGGGGAATCGACATGATTTAATTTACTAATGCCCGGGGATGTTCGTCAAATCCGACTTTCATCCGGTCGAATGGGAGCGCGCTATAATTGCTATTGCCATTAACAATTGCCTCCTATCGATATAAATCTTAGGTCAGCCGCCTCTTAAGGTAGCAACGGCAGAGGTCCATTCTATTGCTGCCTCTTAATTGGCAAGATGATATTTGAACATGGATATTCTGCCGTTCTACAAGAATCTGGCCGGACGGTGCATCTCAATCGCTCCAGTCCGCAATTGAATATGAGGCGATCTATAATCAGGGCCGCTTCAAATCGGCATTTAGATCTCTTAAGCTTGATCTCTTAGCGGCCATGTAAAAAAGTCTGAACTATTTAACAATTTAATAGCTTGTAGTAATAAAATATGCAGGAGGAATTATGCCTCAATACTTAACGCCCGGTGTGTATATAGAAGAAATTGAGATCGGTGCAAAGCCCATTGAAGGAGTAAGTACAAACGTAGCCGGATTTCTCGGATCGACTGAGAGGGGGCCGGTTGAGCCGTTTTTTGTAACCAGCTTTGATCAATTCAAGAAGCTTTATGGAGGATACATCAAAGATTCATATCTTGCTTATTCCATTGAAGGTTACTTCCGAAATGGAGGCGCAAGCTGTTTTGTGGCAAGAATTGCCAGCAAAACCTCAATACAGTCTTCAGTCCCTGTTCCTTCGAACCCAGGCGGAGCAAATGCTTTCCAGATCGACGCAATCGGACCTGGAAAGTGGGGAGATGGACTAAAGGCAACCATCGCAGCCAGCACTATTCATGGCGATGATCTGTCCTTCTTCAAGCTCAAGCTGAGCTATGATAAGGCAATTGTTGAGGAATATGATAATCTCTCTGTATCTTCTGAGTCCACTGATTTCTTCGAGAAGAGAATTAACGGCATCTCTAACTTTGTAACGGTTGCTAAATTGACCGCTTCTAATCCCCTGCTCGGTGAACACTCTCTGGGTGGCGGCAAAGATGGAGATGCCATTAATGCAGAGGATTATTCCGGCAGAGAGCTGACAATTGGTGAAAATGGTACCGGCAGGTATACCGGCCTCATGGGCTTTGACAGGATCAGTGAGATCTCGCTTATCTGCGCTCCGGATGAGAATAATGTAACTGGCTTGAGCGGCAAGCTAATAGATCACTGCAATACCCATAAAGATCGATTTGCTATCCTTCAGGCGGGCGATGGAAAAGTAGATATCAACAAATTGAATCCATCAGAACCGCGCTCCAAATATGCGGCATTCTATTATCCCTGGATTCAGATCCTGGATCCCGTCACGAACATGCCCAAATATGTGCCGCCCTGCGGTCATGTGGCCGGAATCTATTCCAGGACGGATGTAGAGCGCGGCGTTCACAAGGCACCGGCCAATGCGCCTGTCAGCGGCGCACTGGGATTGATGTTCAATGTCGTTGACGAGGAGCAGGCAATCCTTAATCCTAAAGGAGTAAACTGCATACGGTCGTTCCTGGGCAGAGGTATTCTTGTTTGGGGAGCCAGAACCACGTCACTCGATTCCTCCTGGAAATACATCAACGTCAGCCGTCTCTTCATCTTTGTGGAGAAGTCCATAAAAGAGGGAATCAGATGGGCTGTCTTCGAGCCGAATAACGAGAAACTGTGGTCCAGGGTCAAGCAGACCGTCGATCAGTTCCTGACTGCTGTTTGGAGGACTGGTGCATTGATGGGAACAACAGCCGACCAGGCATTCTTTGTGCGCTGCGACCGTACGACCATGACCCAGGACGATATTGACAATGGTCGTCTGGTGGTTTTAGTGGGAATTGCGCCAACAAAGCCTGCCGAGTTTGTGGTCTTCCGCATCGCTCAGGTGGCCAAGGGCTCGGATATAACTGAAGCATGAGGTGATGAAAAATGGCAGATAGAAAGGACCCATTCAGGAGTTTTCGTTTTAGAGTAGAGATTGACGGAATAAATCAGGCCGGTTTCACCGACGTTACTATTCCTGATTCATCCATTGATGCCGTCGAATACCGTGAAGGCACCGACAAATACACGAAGAAGCTGGCGGGCTTTTGGAAGGAAGGCAATGTCTCCTTGAAGTGGGGCATCACCGACTCGAAGCAGCTCTATGATTGGTACAAGAGCTGCAAGGAAGGTAAGGTGCAGAGGAAGAACGTGGCCATCAAGCTCGTGGACGAAGAGGATAAGGAGATCGCTGTCTGGACCTTCGAGAATGCCTGGCCTATCAAGTACAAGGCTCCGGACCTGACGGCAAAGAACCACGACGTCGGAATTGAGAATCTTGAGATCGTTCATGAAGGCATGAAGCGGGTCTCTTGATTCAGTTCAACCAGCTTTTGAATTTCCCGGAAAGAAAATACCGGCATTAGATATATCTTATGATTAAGTCTGATTTCGATCGATTATCCTCACTGTTGAGTGGGCGATCTTATGACATAGAAATTGCAGAGAGTTTGAATTCAGGCCGAGCAGGAAGAATGCCGGAAAGGAAAATGGCAATCTCCATTGACATCATTGAATTAATGTGGTGTTTTTTGTCAATGGAAGTAGCTTGAAACAATTGGCATCTAAATCGATGTGAATAAAAATAATGGAGGAAAACTATGCCTCAATATTTGACCCCTGGTGTATATGTAGAAGAAATCGAGATTGGAGCTAAACCGATTGAAGGAGTAAGCACCAATGTAGCAGGATTCCTCGGCGAAACCGAGAGAGGACCGGAGGAGCCGACCTTTATAACCAACTTTGATCAGTTCAAGAGACTTTATGGAGGATACATTGCCGGTTCGTACCTGGCCTATGCTATTGACGGATACTTCCGAAACGGCGGAGGTAGCTGCTTCGTGGCTAGAATCGCAAATAAAGACTCCAAGTATGCTGCACTAATTCTCAAGAACGCTGCTTCGAATCCCGAAAATTCGCCTGAGAAAAACGAGGATGCAAATATAGATGCAGACTCGGTAGACCCGATTGAAGTCGCAAAAATCCAAGCAATAGGCCCCGGCCTATGGGGTATCTCAGTTCAAATCGGCATTAAGGATGCAGGCCTAAGCAGCGAGAATGCCAATCTCTTTAAGCTTGAAATATATAACGAAAAGGGTCTTGTAGAGGTTTACGATAACCTCTCACCGTCTGACACATCCAGCGATTACTATGAGAAGAGAGTAAACGGGATATCAAATCTTGTTACGATCTCTCATTTGAAGGACGGAAGGCCTGTCAATATAGCAAATACCAAAATGATTGATGGCAGTGATGCAGCTGTCACTGCAGAAGATTACAAGGGACGAGTGGATGAGAAAACAGGTAAACTGTCCGGTCTCATGGCTTTCTCTAAAATAAGCGAGATCTCACTCATCTGCGCCCCTGACGAGAACAAATTTAAATTGAGCGATCTTCTGAAGGAGCATTGCGAAAAGCATAAGGATCGATTTGCTATCCTTCAGGCTGGCGAACTGAAAAAAAATATCACCGAATTGTCTCCTCCAGTTCGCTCCAAGTATGCCGCATACTATTATCCCTGGATTAAGGTCCTCGATCCCGTCACGAATATGCCCAAGTATGTGCCTCCCTGTGGCCATCTGGCCGGAGTCTATTCCAGGACCGATGTCGAGCGCGGCGTTCACAAGGCTCCGGCCAATACGCCCGTCAGCGGCGCTCTGGACCTGCAATTCAGCATAGTCGATGCCGAGCAGGAGATCCTGAATCCGAGGGGCGTCAACTGTATCCGTTCCTTCCCGGGCAAGGGAATCCTCGTCTGGGGAGCCAGGACTACAAGCCTTGATTCCTCCTGGAAGTATATCAATGTCAGTCGGCTTTTCATTTTTGTGGAGAAGTCCATTAAGGAGGGGATCAGATGGGCGGTCTTTGAGCCGAACAATGAGAAGCTGTGGTCCAGGGTCAAGCAGACCGTCGATCAGTTCCTGACTGCTGTATGGAGGACAGGTGCATTGATGGGAACCACCGCCGACCAGGCATTCTTTGTGCGCTGCGACCGCACGACCATGACTCAGGACGATATCGACAGCGGTCGTCTTGTTGTTCTGGTGGGCATCGCGCCGACCAAGCCCGCCGAGTTCGTGATCTTGCGCATCGCTCAGGTGGCCAAGGGCGCTGACATATCAGAGGCATGAGAATTTCTAGAAGCATGAGGTGAAGAAAAATGGCAGATAGAAAGGATCCATTCAGGAGTTTTCGTTTCAGAGTAGAGATTGATGGGATAAATCAGGCCGGATTCACAGATGTGACCATCCCCGATTCCTCCATCGATCCCGTGGAATATCGTGAAGGCACCGACAAATACACAAGGAAGCTGGCCGGCTTTTGGAAGGAGGGCAACGTATCCTTGAAGTGGGGCATCACTGATTCTAAGCAGCTATATGATTGGTACAAGAGCTGCAAGGAAGGAAAGGTGCAGAGGAAGAACGTGGCCATCAAGCTTGTGGACGAAGAGGACAAGGAGGTCGCCGCCTGGACATTTGAGAATGCCTGGCCCATCAAGTACAAGGCTCCGGACCTGACGGCAAAGAACCACGATGTCGGCATCGAAAATCTTGAGATCGTTCACGAAGGTATGAAGCGCACAACATGAAGTGATCCAAGATGTTCCAAACTGAGTATGAGTTCTCTCTTCCTAAAGGCTTTGTGGATGAAGAGGGAAATCTCCATCAGGATGGGGTCATGAGGTTGGCTACAGCGGCAGACGAAATTCTGCCGCTGAAGGACCCTCGAGTCCAGTCCAACCCGGCCTACCATTCTGTGATACTTCTCTCTCGAGTGATCGTCAAGCTCGGTAGCCTCAAGGATGTCAATCCGAGGACTGTTGAAGGAATGTTTGCTTCCGATATAAGCTACCTGCAGGAGCTGTATCGAAAGATAAATGGAGACGGAACTACCCACCTGAAAACTAAGTGTCCCAAGTGCGAAAACGAGTTCGAGGTCGACCTAGCCCCGGGGGAATAACCGGCTATCCCCTCGACAAAATCTATGAGGAGATAGCCTTCATAGCTTACTACTTCAAATGGAGCTTTGAAGAGATTGTAAACATGGAGCACAGAGATAGGAGACTATGGTGCGAGCGGATCTCAGGGATAAACAAGAGCCTTAACAACTCTGAAGGGCAAAGTTCCCAATCCTTGTCTGATATGATCTAGTAAAGACTATCCGATCCGATCCAGACGAAATTGTTCGATCCGATCCAGATGAACTAATTAATTTGTCGACAAATCTCAAAGCTCGGTTTGTCGATCTTGCTGTTATCTCTCCTTTACGGGAAGGGGCGGCAGGTTCCGTGATCTCAGGCCGGTCTCGCACTTGTCATGCCAAGAACAGTTATTTGTCCAGTCGCAACGAATTAGGCAGCCCCTTTCCGGGATAACTTCTGCACTAAAAGCCTTCAGCAAGTCATCATGTCTTTTGATTAGCTTTTTGAGAGGAAACGGTTATGATGCTATTTAATGAAAAAAATCCATTAATGGGATTCAGATTTCTGGTAGAGGTCGGTGGAATCTTGACCAGTGGTTTTTCTGAGGTATCTGGTCTCCAAGCCGATACTGAGGTGGAGACGATACGAGAAGGTGGCACGAACGATTTTGCTTACAAGCTTCCCAAAGCTACCACTTTTCCTAATCTAGTTCTTAAGAAGGGAATGGTCTCTCCGGCTTCGGAACAGTTGTGGGGTTGGTATCGCAACGTAATTGCCGGAAATGTCGTCAGAATGCCGATATTTATATTAATTCAAAGTGAGGATGAGTCGATAAGCCCGACGTCAATTTGGTGTGCCTGGGATGCCTTTCCCGTGAAATGGGTTGGGCCTACCCTGAGCGGCAAAAGCCAAGAGGTAGCGATTGAGACACTGGAGTTCGCTCATCATGGAATCGAAAGGGTCTAGGAGAACGTTGGGTGTGATGGCTGCAAAATCTTTAAGCCCGGTCAAATGGCCGTCATCGGAGATCTTGCACAAATATTTCGGGCTGCCATACATTGATCGCCATCTTGCAGCCTTATCAACAAAATGGCTGTCCCGGTATCCTTCTTATTTGAGGCTGGTGTTCTTGAAGCAAGGCCATAGATGGCTTCAGATCACGAATAGCCGGACTGGGGCGGGACAATCGCTGGAAAATCATTTGAATCTGGCGCTGCAAGTTACTTGGCCCGGCAAATTAGAGCAGAAGAGCACATTCCTGCCGTCTTTCCTCAGGCCGGAAAGAAATACTCCATCCGCCACCAGTTCATTGATAAATAGATATATCATTCGTCCAAATGCCATTAATTCGGGAATGAGGCCGTCTCTCTCTACTCCACACCCGGGCCAGACAGATCCGATAAAAAGAAATGATGGAATCAATTCCAACCACCGGATTCATCCCTATTCCGATGGGCCTTTTCGTCCTGAAGCTTTTCACCATGTCGAATCTCTATTCCAGACTCGGCCATTGCTTCATCCATCATTTTACAATAATGTTAAATATTTCAATCAATTTTTTGAAGCCAGGAATATCCGCAAAACAATCAGCCTTAATCCTTTGGCCAGAGCAGCACCATTTTTTCCGGCAAAAATTCCTGCGGCAAAAGGCCGTCTGATGGTCAGCCATCCGGAAAGCCGGAGCCCTCAATTGCCTACGAATATGCTTCCGACCAATTGTGCAGTATGGATGGGGATGATACATATTGGCGAAATAAAGTCGTTTCTCTTGTCGAGCTCAGAGCCTAATACAATGGCTGCGGCTAATGCTGATGCGAGGGGATCAGGGCTGATGGTGCTTCCACAGTTCTTCAGGAAAGCATGGGTCCATCAAACGGGAGAGACTTTCCGTCCGCAGGGAATCGGGAATCTGCTTATGCCTCTTGGGGCAACAACAGTCGCTGCAAAAGAAGCTCCCAGCAGAGTAGTACCATCCGTCATAAAGGCCGCAACTGAAAATTTGCATGAGAGTACTCAAAGTCTTGATCATCGGCGCAATTTTGCAGGAGAACGTTTTACAGGACAAGGTTTTCCAAATGATATCGTCCTACATAGGAAAATAGCCGGCAGTTCAATGAGCGAAATAAAACTGATGAATCCCCTTTTAAATAGTCTGCATTATTATCCCAAATCTTCTGAAAATGTTACTGATCACAGCGTTTTTAGGGCCGCTTTGCCACGGATTATGCGAACTATCAGCATTCCTGCAATGAATGAAATGACAATCACGGGGCAGAGGCCTTTTCTCGCAGGCGATCCGCCATTATTATTCGCAGATGCTCTTAGCAAATCATCTGAACGCCGAAGCATAACGAAGAGTCCTGCGTCGTCAGTTATTGAACATGCATATCCATTGAAGGCTAAAGTTCAAAGTGCGATTGTCGAAGAGAGAAGCATCCCGGAAAGCCCTGCGTCTGCGAAGCCTCCTATTATTGATATGGGCAAGGTGGCAGATCAGGTCTTTTTCCTTCTGGAGAAAAAAATTAAGATCGAAAGAGAGCGGAGAGGTTTACATGCCTAATTCAAGAACACAAAAAGCCCAAAAATCTTTCGGACAGAACCTGAAGAAAGCAAAGATAATTGTCCTGAAAAAGGACTTTTCGAAAGAAAGAGAGATATCAGTTAATTTTAATCCTTTGGAGTATACATTGAGCAAGGATGCCAATTGGGTGGATGCCAATAAGAAAGATCGGAACAGGCCGCAGCTTCAATTTCAAGATTGCGGGGCAGAAACCCTGTCTATGGATCTTTTCTTTGATACTTATGAAACCGGAGAGGATGTTCGAAAATATACAGATCCGATTGCAAAATTAATATTTATCGATCCCGAGTTGCATCGTCCGCCTACTGTAAGAGTGGCCTGGGGCAGCTTCATCTTTGATGGTGTAGTGACTTCCACTAAACTGACTCCTACCCTTTTTTTAAGCAATGGTGTGCCGGTCAGGGCAAAGGTCGCCATCACCATAAAAGAATATGGTCATGAGGCTAATGCTGCGAATCGTGAATTGAATTCTTCGGATAGAACCCGGGCGCATATTGTTCATGAAGGAGACAGCCTCTGGAGTATCGCAGCAAAATTTTACAATGATGCTGCAAAGTGGAAATATATTGCAGACAAAAATAGCATTTCTAATCCAAGACTATTGGATGCCGGAATGAGGCTGGAAATTCCTCCGCTGTAGGTGCATGACCATGACCGATCGCAGCAAACCATCGTTTAGGATAGAAATCGGCGGAGCAATTCAAAGGGAACTGGCCGGCTATGTGCAAAGGCTCGAAGTGGAAGACAGCATCCAAGCCCCCAGCATGTTCAGTTTTGATGTCGCTGAAACAAGGGAAAAAAAATGGCTGGATGAAGGGCTATTGGACCCCGGCAAAAAGGATGTGAAGATTTATCTGGGATATGTGGATGAGCTTGAATTGATGATCTCCGGCTTGGTGAATTCTCTCGATTATTCTATGCGCTCGAACGGGCAACTTCAATTGACCGTCCAGGGATTTGACTATTCTACTAAACTGCAAAAATCATATAAAAACGATGGCGCTGGATTTAATAAGCAAAAAATTTCGGAAATCATTCAGGGGATTGCATCTGTACACAGTCTCGAATGCAAATGTGATCCGACAGAAATCCTGTATGAATCGATGAAGATGGGTCTCAACGAAAGCGATTATGACTTCGCCATGAGAATGGCCGGATCCATTGGATATGAATTCTATATAAGAGACAAGACGCTTTACTTCCACAAGCCCAATTATAAGAATCCAACTAAAACACTCTCCTGGATGAGATGTGGTGGATCAAATATCGATGGCTTATCTGAGGTTGGTTTTAGGTTAACCATGGCCAATGCGGTGGAAGAGATCGAAGCCAGAGGATATGATCCCAAGGAGAATAGGCAATTGGTTAGCAATATGCGTCCCGCCTATATATCGAGTATTCGTCCGGCAGGAAAAAGGAAGGCGATTAATATTGTGCATACAAATCAAAAAGAGCTTGAATTGATTGCCCAATCCCTGGCGGACGAAGCCAGCCGGACTGTAGAGATTAGTGCTACAATGATGGGAGATCCATCGCTAAGGTCTGGCAATGCCATTAAGGTAGCAGAAATAAGCAAGGTATTTGACGGATGCTATTATATAACCCGTGCAAGGCATACGATCGGGGATAATGGATATACCACTACTTTGAATATGAATGGGCCCATAATTGAATAAATGCCTAAGAGTTGCAGCACATAGTTGTAGTCCATAAGTCTCCTTTTGCACCTGTCGACAACAATGGTTTTATTGCTCTATTTCGAAAATTTTATCATAAATTAACAATTTTATTTAGATAAAATGGCTTTTGCATTGATGGTTTCAAATCTTCCGTCAATGTTTAAATAATAAACGGAGATATATTTATGTTTGGCAAGGATGTTGAAAGCTGGATATCGGGCAACAATGTTCCCGGCATCACTCTTGGCATAGTCTCAAATGTGGATGATCCCGAGGAATTGAACCGGATAAAAGTTAAAGTACCGGCCTTTGGAAAGAGCTACGAGAGCTGCTGGGCTTCAGTGGTCACCTCCAATGCTGGTCAGGATGCAGGATTTTCCTTCCTCCCCTCTGTCGGTGATGAAGTGCTGGTGGTGTTTAAGGGCGGCGATTTGAACTACCCTTATATCTTAGGTTCAGTTTGGTCCAAGGATAAAAAGCCGCCAAAAGTGAGCCAGGACGCCAAGGATAACATGCTTGTCATCAAATCAAGGAAGGGGCATACAATAACTGTTGATGATGAAAAAAATACCATAATCCTGCAGTTAAGCTCGGGGCATCATCTATCGCTGAAGGAAAATACAGTTTGTCTTTCTGACAAGGATGGCAATAATGCCCTGCAAATCGATGCATCGATAGGAGAAGTCACGCTTATGGCGGCGTCCAAATTAGTATTAAGTGCCCCCAGTATCGAGATAAAAGCGTCTCAATCCCTTGGTGTGAGTTCAACGAAGATGAATGTCAATTCTGCAATTTTGGATATGCAAGCCAGTGCAAGTCAGTCCTTAAAGACCAACGGCATTCTTACAATTAGCGGTTCTTTAGTAAAGATTAATTGAGGTTGATGATCATGCCACCTGCTGCTAGAATTGGAGATAAAACTGCGTTGGCTAACCTCGTTGGTCTCGGAGCCCTAAACGTCTTCATTGGAGGTATGCCTGCATGGATATGTTTGAGCAAAACCTTACGCAATAAAACTAATCCTCCACTTCCACCTGTATTTGTTTCAGGAACTGTATACAAGGCAAGCACCTCCGTTATCATCAATGGTCGTCCTGCAGCTCGGATTGGAGACATAGTTATGGAAGAGAGCGAAAACCTAAAATATCCTATAATTGGCGGCTGCCCTACGGTGCTTATTGGCTGACGGATGGTGAATGAAAAAATGGCAAAGGAATTTCTTGGCAATGGCTGGAAATTCCCTGTGAGGCTGAACTCTCAGGGGATGTTTGATATGTCGGAACATGAAGAATGCATCACAGAGGCAATTGGAATAATAATCAAGACCTCTAAGGGTGAACGAGTAATGCAGCCGGATTTCGGCTGCAATATCTTCCGTTATCTGTTCGATAATCCAGATACCGTTACGCTAAAGCTGATGGAAGAGAGCGTCAGAGAATCTCTAAATGTTTGGGAGCCCAGGATTAATCTGACCAAGGTCGAGGCTTCGCTGGATAAGTCGAACGAAGGGAAAGTTCTGATTCGAGTGGATTACACCGTAAGGTCGACTAATAATGAATTCAACCTGGTTTATCCCTTTTACCTGAAGGAATAGAAATGACATCACCAAAAATCGTAAATAAAACTTTCGAAAAGCTCCTGGAAGAAAACGTGAAATTAGCCAAGACAAACGTGAAGGAGTGGAATTTAGATGCCGATAATGAAAAGGACCCCGGTGCATGTCTTATCAAACTGTTTACTCATATGCAGGAGGACATCGGCAGCCGCATAAACCGAGTGCCTGATAAGAATCTCAAAGCTTTTCTCGATATGCTGGGGATAACTATCTCGTCTTCTCAGCCGGCAAGAGCCCCGATTACGTTTTATCCGACAAGCGGATTTCCTGATGCGATCTATATACCGCAAGGAACTCCTTTGGCGGCGCCAATGAATGATAGCAGGGAGGCTGTCGGTTTTGAAACGGAAAAGGGCTTTTCGGTTTGCGATAGTAATTTATCAAAAGTGTTAAGCATAGACCCAATGCATGATGAGATCTTCGACCATCTTTCAAGCGTCCAAAACAAAAAGCCTTTCAAGCCCTTTCGGGGTCAGAATCTGCAGCAGCATGTCCTCTATTTGGGCCATCGCCATTTATTCAGGGTAGAAGGATCGTTAAGCATCATATTGGAAGTGACATTTAATAAACCCGATTCGTCAGAGAATCTCATAAAGCTCAAGTGGGAGTATGTCAATGATGCCGGAAAAACAATAGTCATAAAGAGTACAAAAGTTGAGTATTCTGACAATAAAAAAATTGCAAAGATAACTTTGACTCCTTCTGGAAAGATCAAGGAGACGGAAATAAACGGAAAGTCGAGTCTCTGGATATCCGCTCGAACGGAAAATATCCGGGATGTAGTTCTGCCGGCTATAAATAAAATAAAAATTCTCGGGATCTCATCCGATAAAAATAGCAGCAAACCGGATTTCGCCTTTTGTGGCTTTATTCCCCTTGATTTGAGTGCAGAGAAGATATATCCTCTGGGAAGAGAGCCCAAGCTCTACGATTCATTCAGCATGTCCTGTAAAGAAGTCTTGTCCAAAAGCAGGGCTAATATAAAGATCGTATTCTCGAGAAAATCCAATGATCCGCCAGTGGTTGGAAAAGATCCATCTCTGCTCTGGGAGTATTTCGATGGAACCGTATGGAAGAATCTTCATGTTATAAAGAGCGAAAAATTTGATGAAAAATTCGAAGGGACTCTGGAATTCGAATGCCCATCCGACCTGAGTGAAGGTGAGGTCCACGGCATAAACGGGTTCTGGGTCAGGGCGACTCTGATCGAAGGAGACTGGGGCAAAGAAAAGTTGAAGCAAGTCGGGGAAAATGAAGACATCCACTGGGTTGTTGATAAGTCCGATATAAAGCCGCCCTGGCTCAGCTCAATAGAATTGCAGGTTAAAAGCGACTTGCGGGAAGGGAGTCATCTGGAATGCTGCATGGCTTACAACAATCTGGATTATGTCGACCTTACCGTTAGGAGCAAAGGTGTAAGCGAGGAGTCTCTTGGATTCATGCCGTTCGTTCCTTTATTGGAGACAAATTGCGTCCTGTATCTTGGATTTGACAACCGCTTCCCGGATGGAAATACCAGCACTTATTTTAGCGTTGATGAGGCATCCGTTCCTGTCAACAAGGAAGAAGTGAAATGGTCCTATTGGCTGGGGCCTGTGAGCCCGGCGGAAAAAATGAGCCGATACGAAAGAGTCAAACTCCGTTCCATATCGGGCTTGAGCAAAGGAACGGTATTGCTCTTTTGTGAACAAGGAAAAGAAACTGCAATGGAGGGTGCAGTGGTCAAAGAGATCTCCTCGGATGGAGTCATTGACCTGGAAAAATCATTGAATTACCTATATTCCGAGGCGGCAAGTGTTTTCCATGCCTATATTCCCGTATATCTGGACAATACCGATAGTCTGAACAGGTCCGATATGCTGGAATTCACATCGCTGGAAGCTTTGGCAAAGATCTCCATGTTTGGCAGTGACTGCTACTGGATGGGTGCAAATCTGCTCTGCAAAACGAGAGATCCCGTTCTTCCCATAATTACTGGAATATATCCCAATACCGTTTGGGCAAGCCAGTTTGATACTGTGTTGAATGAGATGCTGGGATCGAGTAGCGGAGAAAAGAGCCTCTCATTTGCCTTTAATCATAGACCCATCATATCTTCCGAGGTCTGGGTGAGGGAAGGAATCATCCTAACCGAGAGCGATATAGCCCATCTGGCGGCTCAGAAGATCGGTTTTGTCGATGTCACTGACAATTTGGGCAAGGTGGTTGATGCCTGGATAAGATGGAAGGAGGTTGATGATTTATACGGTTCAGGTCCCCACGATAGGCATTACCTTTTGGATGCCGCGAATGGCAAGATAACATTTGGGGACGGCATAGACGGCATGATACCGCCTATCGGCAGCCAGAATATCAAAGTCAATTATAAATGGGGCGGGGGCTTGGCAGGTAATCTTTTGGCCGGGAACATCAACGTTCTCGAGATGCCGATAGCAGGCGTTGAAAGGATTGTCAACCATATTGCCTCTGAAGGCGGCTCGGAAATGGAGAGCATGAGCGACTTTTTAGAGAGAGGGCAGCAGCAGATCAGGCACAGAGATCGGGCAGTCACTTTGGAGGATTATGCTCGGATTGCCGAGACGTCGCATAGCAGCATAGCCCGGATAAAATGCATGACGAAAGGCGGTAAGATTCACGTAATCGTGATACCGGCGGGACCTGAAGATCGTCCCATGCCGTCCCAGAGGCTTTTGTTATCCATCAAGAGCACTTTGGAGAGCAAATCTCAAATCTCCTTGCCATCCAACACTTTGAATGTTCAAGCGCCCATCTACAAAGAGGTAAGGGTTGCTGCGGATATAGTTCCCGTCTCCATCGATCTCGCAGTTCCGCTGAAAAAGGCCATTATCGAAAGGCTTCATTCCTATTTGCATCCTTTGATCGGCGGGCCGGGCAAAGGAGGTTGGGCTTTTGGGAGAGGTGTGTATCTATCTGAAATCTATTCCCTAATCCAGGGCTTGGATGGAGTGGCTTATGTGGAGAATTTGACCTTGAATGATAAAAAATCGGATGTGCTTGTGGATGATTTTGAGATGGTGTGTTCCGGCAATCACGTCTTGACCGTGAAATTGGAGGCTTGATCATGTCTCTTTCTACAGACAATTTAGATGATGTCACCTTTGATGATCTGGTTAATGATTCACGATCCAGGATTACTGTCTACTCACCGAGCTGGACAAATCTTAACAAATCCGATCCAGGCGTTACGTTAATAGAACTTCTGTCTTGGCTGACGGAGATGCAGATTTATAGTTTGAATCGGATTAATCAGCCGAATTATCTAAAATTTTTAAAACTTCTGGGCATTGTAAGACCTGCGCCAGCCAGACCCGCAGAGGGCAAGGTTACTTTTGAGACAACGAAAGATGCAGGCGAAGTAACTGTAGAAGAAGGAACTCTCGTTGCTGCAGTTGACCAGGGTACCGGTAAGCAGATTATTTATCAATTAATAAAAAAAGTTGCCGTAGAGCCAGGTAAAAAGGCCGTCGGTCAGGTTGTGCAAGGGCATCTGGTATCGAATGAATTTAACAGCGACGGCTTGCCGGATTTTAGCATATCCTTGCAAGAGAGGATCGTTCGACCTTTAAATGAAAGAGTAAATAAGGAATATCCGCTGGTGAATGTCGATGACAAACCATGGAAGCTTAAGGAAGACCTGGATTCGTCAAAAAAAAGTGACACGCATTATGCAGCGGATTTGGAAAATGGAATAGTGTTCTTCGGGGATAATGAGAACGGAGCAACTCCCAAAGAAGGTGCAAAAATAGCTGTTGAATATTGGACCGGAATGGGCACAGAGGGAAATCTTAGAAAAAATTCGATAGATCGAATCCTCGATCCAAATTTAGCCTCTAAATTGACCGTGATCAACGAAGAACCTGTCACGGGCGGCGTGGATGCGGAATCTTTAGCGAACGCTATCGAGCGAGTCAGAAAGGACCAGCGCAGCGTAACGCGGGCTGTTACAACTGCAGATTACGAGCAGCTTGCTTTGGGCAAGATCGATTTGGGAAACGGGAGAACGCTTGAGATAGATCGGACAAAAGCTATTGCCCTTTATCATCCGGTTCATGATCAGCCGGTTCCTAATATTGTATCCTTGGTTGTTATTCCCAAGAGCAACGATCCGCGTCCCATCCCTACGCAAGATGAATTGAGGAATATCTATGAGCATATGAGCCAGTGCCGGATGCTGGGGACTGAATTATTTGTCGTGCCTCCTAAGTACATTAGAATAAGTGTGAAAGCTGAGTTGGTTCGGGACTTGAAATACAAATCAGATACCGTGAAGCACGATGTTCAGGAAAATCTCAGCAAATTTTTAAATCCGAAGACCGGCGGGAGAGATAAATCCGGATGGCCTTTCGGAGGCTCAGTTTCGGTATCCCAGATCTACAAAGTCATCAGTGAATATGGTGGGGTTGACCACGTGACCGATGCTAAGATACGCAAATGGAATGAGGGGGAACCTGGCATATGGGTGGATGTGGATGGCGGAAAGCTGGCGATCCCCAGCCATGCCCTGGTTTACGTGAAAGATCCATTGGACAATGATATCGTCGTAGCAGATCCGAAATAGGTGTGATAAATCATGAATCGTGATGCATCTAAGCCAGGGTGGCTGCTGAGAAATCTTCCTGCTGTCTATCGGGAGGACCCTGATGGCAAGAAATTCTTGGAACGGTTCCTGGCAGTATTCGAGACAAGATTGGATGAGAGCGAGCGCTTGATAAAGAAGATGCCCCGCTACTTCGATCCCGAGAGTGAGTTAGGCCAACTGGAAGAATTGGACAAACAGGACGAATTGAACAAACTGCATCTTTCCTGGCTGGGCAGATGGCTGTCTTTGGATTACTACGAGTACATAGGCATAGGGCCAAGCCGCAAACTAATGCTCAATGCGGTGAAGCTTTATAAACAAAAAGGCACTTCATTGGGCCTGAAAAATATGGCGGAGATCCTGACAGGGCATGAG
Source organism: Methanothrix sp. (assembly GCA_003857025.1). Taxonomy (GTDB): domain Archaea; phylum Halobacteriota; class Methanosarcinia; order Methanotrichales; family Methanotrichaceae; genus Methanothrix. Next base: position 4,680 of record RPOO01000010.1, on the reverse strand, counting down.
TGCTATGTCAAGGAATACATGAACAATGTCTTTCGAACCTACGGCATGGATCAGTGTCTGGAGCCTCGCGATAAAGATTGCTCAAAATTCCCCAGGACTGTCTCATTGACGGTAGACTGCAGCAACAAAGAATTGCTGAATAGAATGGGAAAATACGATGATCTGGTTCATTATGCATGGGACAGCAGTTCCGACATTCCCCATTCCATCTATTCGGTGGCCGTATTTGTTAAGAGCTGGGATGGAGAGCATGATCTGGAGAGTTCTCCGTCGCAGATTAAGAGCATCCTGGAGCCGTTCATCCCTGCCTTTCTGAATCTTCGCGTGGTATTCCTGCAAGATGATGGTGTGAATAATCCCATGATGATATCTCAAAAAAGATCGCAGCATTCGGCAGTGGCAGAGGATCACCATTTTATCCGACATTCGCGAGAAAATGATTCCGGCAGTGATGGGCGCGCTGTCTGAATGTCCGTTTAGATGACAATTTGTAGCTTTTTTTAAAAATTCTAATATTTTATGTTTATCGATTCGTTGGTGAATCGATGCATTGCAGTTTGCTAATATCAGTCTTTAGGTGAAGCAATGCAGATAATTCTGCCTTTGGCAGTTGAATGTAAATTTCATAGCGGAGGAGATAATAATGGCTAAGAGAATCCCTAAAATGAATGAAATGAATAAAGAAATTTCTAAAAATGACGACTTTGAGCCGAATAATGCCGGCAGCCTCAATATCAAGGCGGAGGAAGTGAGAAAATCTCTCTGGATAAAGGAGCCAGTGGGGAACTATTCCAACGGCAAGAAAGATGCTTTCAATGAGAAAAACGGCTATGTCGGAATCCGGCTTCAACAGGGCGTTCCGCTGCTGGATCGGGACTGGAACGAACTGGAAGATATCAGGCGCTACCATGATATGATCTTGCGCAGGAATTACGTAGGAGACGGTACACCTGATGATGGTTTCAAGATCACTGAAATCTCAGGAGAAAAAGACGATTTTCTCATCACAGGCGGCAGATATCTTGTCGAAGGCATAGAGGCATTCAATCCGAGCGAGATTCGATATACCGGCTCGGAAAATGGCAATCAGAAAAAGCTCGATCTGAAGGACGGAGTCGATTATAACGTCTATATAGATTTGCACTTCGAGGAGATTCACGGCGTAGAAGAACTGAAGAATCCTCAAGATGTGAAAATGGAGACATGTGCCAGGCATAAGGCAGTTTGGAATGTTAAAGTTGATGAGACCATTCCTAAGCAATCTGAATCGGAGCAGAACTATAACTGGTATTCAAATCTTGCAGGCATCAAGTTGAATGGACCCAAGCTGGAGATCACAGATCGCAGACGCTATAATGGACGGGATAAAGATATTGATGATCTTAGGGTGAATAAGAAGCTGACCGTCAAGGGTCCGGCTATATTGAATGAAGCCATTATTCAAAAAGATGCAGCAGTGAGCGGCACTTTGAAAGTAGATAATGTGACCGCATTGAACGATCAAATAAATGTGGAAAAACCTGTTAAATTCAATGATAAAGTATCTGCTGAAAAACCTGTTAAATTCAATGAGATAGTATCTGTAAAAGGAATCAAGGCTGTGGATGAACGCGAATCTATTAAACTTTATAGTGCATTGTCTCTTCCCAGCCTTAAGGCACTTGATGGGTCTCAGATTAATGTAGATAGTCGTTTATCTTTGCATGGAGAACTGGAAGCAAATAGTTTTGCTATTTTTAATAACCGCTTATTTGTAAGAGGAGACGAAAAGGAAGCCGGGATAAAGAATTTTTATACCGCCTTACAAATTGGAATAAATCATGTGGATCAAACCTTATGCAAAATAGTCTCTGATGAGAGACAAACTCTGAAACACCTGGCATTCTACTTAGTAGAACCTGGCTCTGATCATTCCTTTTCGCCCGTATATGAAATGACAAATGATACATTCACACGGTATCAAGGATATTACAAAGGAGCCAAGTCTAGATTTTATGGGTCGGTAGTCATCGAATCAGATTCAAAGAAAAAAGATAATATCGACTCGGATATCGCAAAAGCATTCCTTTCGGATGGGAATCTCATGTCTAATCAACTGGTTTGCCTCGATAAGGACGGAAAAGTTCGCCTAACAGATAAGGATGGTGACACTACTGTTATAGGCGTGACTTGCATTGCGCCTTCTTTGCTATTATATGATTCAGATTTGAAACCTAAATCCCAAATCGGCCCAAATTCTCGTGAAGAACTTCTAAAAATATTGGAGAATAGAGCAAAAACCGGCGTAATGCCAAAAGATCTATTTAAGAAGTTCAAGGAAGGAAGTGCGGAGCAGGAAGAGATCTTGCCTTATTTGCATGACTCGGATGCGTGGCCATTTGAAGCAGATAACGTAAACTATGTAACGCTTTCTGGGATTGCAGTATGCCATATTGACGGTGATGCTTCCCCAGGAGACCTTCTTATTAGCAGTAAAAAAAGCGGATATGTTAAAGTGGATAAAAATCCTAAACCGGGCACGATTATCGGAAAGGCATTGGGTGTTCCATATGACAATATATATAAACTAGTAAAAATGCTTGTTTTTCATGCCTGAGTGCATGAATAATCCGATAAAGCAATAGATTTGGCGGCCACTGACTCTATGTAATCGTTAGAGAACCAGCTAAAGAATTTGCAGGTCAAAGTCGATTTTGGCCTGCATAAATTTTCTTTTAATCCCTTTTAAATTGCGAAATTTGCATCGGAGTATATGCCTGCGGGGATGAAATATCCTGCCTTCGGCAGATTCGCCACTTATGTTTTTAAGCAAGCTCTATATTCGAAGTGCTCGATTATAAAATACGTTGATGAATTGTTGTTCTGTTATGTCTCCACTAGATCATGATTGGGATGCTATCTTGGCCACTTGGTCTCTCTATGATCTCACATATTTTCTGCATAAAGTAGAGTGCTGGCGCAGGTAGCGTGCCAATTTTGATGTAAAATAGTAGTAATATCAAGTGCCAGGAATCGGCTTGCTGTAAATTAGATGGCAGCAAGTTATTTCATCACGTGATATAATAATTAGACTGTGTCCCCAAGTTGTCGAAACTTGAAGGCAGGACACAGAGCTATGCAGGGCCAAGAAAAATTTACAGTAATTCCGGCACGCTGCCAGACGATTAAATTAAAAAGTTTTTTCAAACAGAAAATTTGGACTCGAGGTGTTAGCAATGGAAAAGGTATTCTCCAAGAGAAAATCCGATCTCATGCATGGATCGTTGAGAAATGGGTGCAGGCAAAGCCAATCCGAACCCACGCTGAAGGATCGAAGTTCAGGGCATGCCAATCCTGCCTGTTTCTGCGGCTGGCCTTCCCCGGCAATCAATGGTGGCCAGACGGCTAATATGTCCGATTTGCAGAGGCAGCTTTTCGTTGATCGCATCCAGAAGACCGAAGGTAATCGTTTAGTACAGAGCTATGCCCATCAGATAATGTGGAATTCGGAAAACCCTGTTGATGGATTTCAGAGCCGTTCCAGTGGGGTCGAACTGAAATCTCGGAATTCTTTTGAGAATTTGCGCCTCATGCAACTATATGATAATTCTAGAAATAGCTTGGGAATAACTTCAAGCGGCAATGACATTCTGCAGAGGAAGATAGATCCAGAACTGATCATGCAGTTAAAAAATTTTTTATCAAAGCGTGCAGGTTCTGGTGATGAGGACGAAAAAGAAGAATCGAAAGTTAGGCCCGGACATAGAATGCCCAGAGGAAAAATAGCGACTCGAAATAAAGCAATGCAGACCGATGACTTAGGACAACTTATTTTGGGGGCAAGGAAGAACGCCCGTAGGGTGATCAAAGAGTCATCACAAGGTCCCCGAGAGAGAAAGCCTAAATTACCTGAATTAGGAAAAAAATTTTATAATTTTTCTGGGGAGGAGCTAAAAGATTTGTCCTCTGATTATGGCGTGCCATCAACTAAAATAAAACAAATGGTTCCGAAAAATAGGTTCAGAATGCCTAAAAAACCCCAATCAATTTTTTCAAATTATGGGTATAATGCACATATTAAGTCAAGAAAAAATTTTTTCCCTCCAATAAAATCTCCAACTCTCCACCAAAATTTGCCAGAGAAATCCAGAAATCGTAATCTCTCGTTAGGTGCTAGATCCATGCACCCAAAGGAAAGAAAAGATCAATCGTACGATTCTGGGAGTTCTGAATCATTTATAACAGGACCCAATGCTCTAAATGTATCAATGCAATCTCCTTCTCTAACTATCAAGCAAATTCCTTTTGAGAAAACCGGACAACATTTTTTTGATCTGATAGAGACCATGCGAGAGTGCATAATCTCCTCTTATGAATACAATCGTATGGAATTAGAAAAAGAGGCTCTTTTAGCTAGACTCGATCAATTAAGACTTATTTATGAATACGCGGGAGAAATTGCAGAACATAATTCTATCCCTGAATTACATAATTTGATCCTTGAATTCCGATGTAAAGTGGAAAAGGAAATGTCGAGATTGAAAATAGAAATACTGCGAGGATTACCGACAAATTCACGGCATATAACGATTCCAACCCCGAAACCCCTACCGGATTATGAGGAATCTGGTGAATATGGATCTTAGGTAATTAAGGAAGATTATCATGGCGATTATGAGTTTCATTCCGTTGGTGCTTTTC
>RPOO01000009.1 GCA_003857025.1 Methanothrix sp. | reverse complement strand
TTCAACCAAAGGTGCTAGATGGATACGAGAAAGGTACAGAGAACCGGCAAGTCCACGTTCATAGTCTCTCTTCCCAAGAGCTGGGCGACGAAGAACGGGATTGCGGCCGGATCGATCATTTACATCAATCAGGGCGATAACGGGTCCCTGACCCTGTCCACGGATCGCTCCGAGCGCGATCTCCGGGCGAAGCTGGATCTGGGCGACAAGTGCGGCGAGCATCTGGTCAGGGACATCATCGGCTGCTACGTGGGCGGATACAGAACACTGGAAGTGACTTCCAACCGCATGACCTCTGCCCAGAAGAAAGATCTGCACCAGATTGTGAACAAGCTCATCGGGCCGGAGATTTTGGAGGAGACCATCAACAAGGTGGTCATTCAGGATCTGCTCAGTTCTGAGGAGCTTCAGTCGGAGAGGGCCTTGAAGAGGATCAAGACCGTGGTAAAATCTATGATTCAGGACTCGCTCACGGCACTTCTGACCAATAATGCGGAGCTGGCCAACGATGTGATACTGAGGGACAACGATGTGGACCGCTTGAACCTTCTCATCTCCCGCCAGTTCACGGAGATACTGCGCTCCGGCTCGGTGAAGCAGGAGACGCTAAACCCCATCACCGCCTTCAACTACATGCAGGCCGCCTCGAACCTGGAGCGAATCGCCGACCACGCCCACCGCATTGCCGAGATCGCCAGCCAGTCCGACTGCATCTTGCCCAAGGATTTGAAGGATGAACTCGCCAGCATGGAATCTGTTTTAGGCAGCCTCATAGACGACTCGATATCCCAATTGCTGCAGACCAACTCGGACAAAGCAAATGAGCTGATCGACAAGATCCGCGAGATTCAGAAGCAGGCCCAGGCAATAGCCAATTCTTCGGAGACGAAGGACAAGTCTGAGATGCTGGTCCGGCTCGTTTTGGCGGCAAGCCTGGAGCGTATGCTCGACTACATCATGAACATCGGCGAGTTGACCATAAACCTCTGCCATGCCATGTATCCTGTCGAGAAGAGTTGAATTGATGCAGGAACCATCGGCCACTCCAGTCCCAGCCCCTAGTCATTTAGCTTCACTTTTTATCTTTGCTCGGATACGAACCCTTGGCGGAGCTTTCTCTTTTCTGGCTCATTTTTTGCGTTATTTTCCTCGTTCCTCTTTCTCCAGGGCGAGAAGCTTCTCTTTTATCTCAACGCCCAAGGCAAATCCCCCAAGACCGTTTCTTGCTACCACGCGATGGCAGGGCACGATGATGAGGAACGGATTGACGCCCATAGCCCGGCCCACCGCGCGCGCGGCTCCCGGCTTTCCGGCGCAGGCCGCGACCTCGCCGTAGGTCATGGTCTTTCCGCGCTCGATGCCCTGCACCACATCGTAGATCTGCCTCTGAAAGTCGGTAAGGCCGGACATATCCAGATCCACGCGCGGGCAGGGGGCCTGGCCGCGCAGGTAGTCCGCGATCTGCCGGGCCAGTTCGGAATCCTGCGCAGGCGGCTCGCAGGAGAGAGAGATGCGCACAATCTTCCCGCTCGATCGCTCCACCAGCAAATAGAGCCCCAGTGGCTCGAAGTAAACTCCTTCTGTCATGCCTTCCATCACACCTTCTGCCACACAGTTTTTTTGTAGTATCCTCAATCTTGCTCTTCTTTCAATATCTCCCGGAAGGTCTTGAACCTGCCCATCTCAATTATCTCAACATTTAGGCTCGACGTATCCAGGATGGCGACGCTGCGCAGACCCGTGAAGCTGCCCCAGATCTCTCCGGGGTTCACGAGAAGGGTTTTACCGTGCATTGTCACCTCAGCGCGATGATTATGCCCCCGCACCACAACATCGTAGAGCTGGGAGGCTACCACGGCCTTTACGAGCGGCTCCTCGGTGCCGTGCAGCATGGCAAACTTGCGGCCATCCACCTCGAACTCGGCAAAATCGCCCAGGTACTCGCCGCCCACGCGGGCAAACTCACGGTACAGGCCCACGCGATCGCCGTCATTGTTGCCATAAACCAGCTTGATGGGCATGCCGCAGCCTTCAAAGGTGTAGCAGTTGCCCGATCCTATCATGTCGCCTGCGAAGAGGATCAGCTGCACGCTCCGGCTGGAGAAGTGCCGCAGGGCATCTTTGACGCCTTTAATGCTGTCATGGGCGTCGGACATAATTCCAATTATCATCAAGCTCGCCGATAGACGCAGGTCAAATAACTGTCTGTCGCCCCAAAGGAGCCGGAATTTCGCCCCGTTTCGTCTGAGGCCGCGGGACCCTTGTGAGGCTTTAGGCTCGAAAGGTCTAAGTACAAGGAATAACCTGGTAGCGAGAGGCCCGCCTTAACTCAGCCTGGTAGAGTGCGCGGCTGTAGTATGTCTCGCACCGTAGAGGTGCTACGCGCAGTCACCGCGATGTCCCCGGTTCGAATCTGGGAGGCGGGATCTGTTGAGTCCGGATGGTGTAGTGGCCCATCATGAAAGCCTGTCGAGCTTTCGACCCGGGTTCGAATCCCGGTCCGGGCGTAATTTATCGGTGGGAAAGCGAGGGCCCGAAAAGGGTTCTCGCTTTCTCTAACGGCTTTTCTGGCATGATAATCCTTTTAGCACCGTTTTTGATGTGACAGATTGAGGTGTGATCCAGGTTTGGGCTGAGAGCGTCGCCGGAGCACGTCAAGACGCTGGATCGGCGTGCCTCTGAAATGATTTGTGACAATTTTTCTGTACTTTCCAACTTTTTAGTATATTTATAATACACTCTTACTAAATTAGCCGATAAACTTTTTGTTAGATATTAAAGTTTTTATACTATAACTAAATTCCCTATTTCGGGAGTAGAATGATAAAAATAGTAAAGACACCACTACAATTAGAGCAGTTCCTGAATGAATTTAGAGATCTATTTACAATACCGAGCTATGGCTCATTCAGTGACTTATGTGGGGAGTTAAGCGTAGGTGATAAATCCAAGACGGTTTCTAACCTTTGTGATACTATGGCCGAATGTCGCGAAGGGAAAAAGGCACGTTCATCGTATAACTGGTTCTTCAGCGATGCGAATTGGGACGAGAATGAAGTTGCGCAGCGCAAAGCTGATCTTTTTATTGATAAGATATGTTTAAAAGATAATGATAAAATATTATTAATAATTGACGACACATACAATGAAAAGGAAGGAACTCAAACAGAAGGCGTAGGAAAATTTTACGACCATAGTAAAGAAACCTACATTTGGGGTAACAATTTTGTTACTTCTGTTATTCAATCAAAAGGACTATTTATACCACATAAAGCTAAAATGTATCTCAAAAATGATGACAAAAACGAGAATTTTAGAACTAAAATAGATATCGCTTTTGAAGATATTATCAAACCGCTAAAAATTCCAAGAGGTGTAAATCTTTATATTGTTTTCGATAGCTGGTGGTTTTCTTCAGATCTAATTAAGAAATGCCTCAAATTAGGGCATAATATTGTCTGCCAGATCAAGTCTGATAAAAAAGTCGGGATAAATAAGGATATGCATTTTCAAGTTAGAGAGCTTGCGGGTCAAATTGAGGAAAAATATTTTATTAAAACAAAAATTAATGTAAGAGGAAAAAAGAAGATCTACTATGCATTTGAAAAAGGGGTAACCTTAGACAAGATTGGTGATGTTAAGCTCGTTATCTCTAAGAGAAAAAAAGACGGAACTACAAAATATTTTATAAGTACTGATATCTCACGTTCCACGAAAGAGATCCTCTCAATTTACGAGGACAGATGGGATATCGAGACAGCTCATAGAGAGGCAAATCAAAAATTGGGATTCAAAGATTATCAATTAAGAGAAAAACACTCAATTGAGAGATTTATCCAGCTTGTTTTTTCTGTTTGGACTGCAATTCTTTTGTGGGAATTAGAAAATCCGATACTCAAAGATGGCTCAAATAAAAGAACAATGGGCGACATGGTTGATCGAGTAAAAATGCAGGCGACGGGAGAAACGTTTAAATATATTATAACATATTTTAATTTACCAGTACCTGATAGGGGATTACTTCATTTATTAAAAAACGTAGGAATGGAAATATGAATAATACCATAAATTGAAAAATATAAACGAGGGAAAAACTTGGAAAGTACAGAATTTTTAAAGAATAAAAAAAGGTTGCTCTCATATCTCGTCCATTATTTTTCCACTTAAAATAATCCATTATGCATCGATTTTCCTTCTCCGCGCATGTGTCAGCAATTCATGTAGGTTTAAATGAATAACTCGTGGCTTGCAGCGGGTTGCGCTATTTGACTCCGTTACGTGTCTGCAAAATATGAATCGGTATTCCTATATCCACCGTCTTGTGGTGAAAGCAAATTCTTTATGTGAGTAGGTTCTCTTACTGTAATCAAAAAGGCGGTATTATTATGGATGCAAAACAGACATTTGCTATAACTGTTCTGCTGGTGGCAACTATTGGGCTATCAGTAGCCGGAATCCCTGATCTCGTAGGGAATTGGACTGGTTCTCTTAAAGGATATGATGAGAATGCAGGATATATGGATATAAATAAGACAGGAAATTTAAATATGGTAATTTCCGAACAAAAGGGGCAGGTCTTTGCCGGCAATTTCAGTATAAATTTTAGCTCATCTCAAACTGGCTTAATGCAGGAGACGGAGGGTTTCTCGGGCGCCATCGGTTCGGATAACAAGACGCTCTACTTCGCCGAATATGATCATGGATATGATATGGGCACAATCCTCTCAAATGATACCATCGAGGCGGTATACATCGAAGATGGGGCTGTCGGGAAGGCCGGGGCATACGTCGCCATTTACCATCGGATGAAATAGGGTTCCGGTTTCATCATCGATCTTTTTTATATGAAAAACATCAAAAAAACAGGATGGTGCGTCCACCCGCACCATTCCTTTAATTCTTTCTTCACCATTCCCTGACTCAAAGGGGAAATATCGGCAGCAACCAGCCTGGATTACCAGGCAGCCCTCATTCTGTTAGGCGAAATGACACCCTATCGAAAGGTGAGAGCTGCAAAACCGGCAAATGCCATCGGGCCGACGCAAGATCCATATATTCCGCCGCGCAAATATGGTTAAAAAGGAGCTAACGTCAATGAATCGTTTTGCAGCAATGATCTTCGTTTTTTCTCTCTTGGCGGGCCTGGCCTCATCCGGCACTGCCCTGGAGTCGAAGGTCCTCATGGTCACGGAAAAGACACTCTCCGTTGATCTCGGTCCAAGCTATGAAATACTCGGCAGCAAATTGAATACCAGTGACAAGGGAATGACATCCCAGGACTTCATCATCAATGACACCGCCAGCAGTGGATCTGCATTTCTTTCCGTCATGAGCGTTTATGATGCGGTTATGGGAAGGCTGAGCCCCAGCGTCATCTCCGAAATATTCCTGACCGGCGGCCTGGCAGGAGTTCAAGAACGAGGGGACAAGGTGATCGGAAACTGGACGGCGACAAGTGGTTTAGGCGAAAATGTTGCAGTCCATGTCCTGAGTAGTAATGACAGCCGCATTGAGTCAGTAGGTGGAAAATACGATGTGATGGTCTGGAACCTGGGCAACTCGAACTATATCGTCATGACCTCATTGCTGGACAAGAATAATACTACCCAAGTTATCAAAACTCTAACTATAAATTAAATTCGTGTTCTTTCAGATTTTTTATTTTTTTTTAAATATAGAACAAATTATTTGGATAATCGTCCTAATTTTTGGGACAATAACTTAAATAAAGTTGATAATAGTTTAATTATAGTCCTCAATTTAAAATATTGTTGCAGATGCGAGATGGACTCAAACAAATTGGCTCGCTAAACTCTTGCAGCCAACTGGAATAATCCCCAGACACATCCCCAGACACCAACTTTATTAACTATTATGTAAAGAAGTTTATACATTCACCGATAACTGGCTGCCCGGTATCAAACTCATGCGCAAAACGCGTGCTCTAAAGATAGACTATGCCGATTCGGAATGGTAACAGAATGGCTGCAATACAAATCTCCTGATGGAAAATGGCCTTAGAACCGATGTGATAAAAGATCATGTTGATTCCAAAATTGAGCTTCACGTGGCAAATTTACATCGGCCTCATAGCCGGTATTCTTGTCGGCATCACCTTCGGGGACCTATGCATAGTTTTTCAGCCGTTTGCTTCAGCCTTTATCAAAATTATGCAGATCACGGTCATTCCCCTGGTAGTGACCACACTTATATCCGGCATTGGAAGCCTCAAAAAGTCCGAAGCAGGAACCCTGGCCAGGAGCTTTTGCAGCGCTCTGTTGCTGTTCTGGGTAATTGGAGTCGTATCATTTGTCGCTATGCAATTTTCTTTTCCATCAATTGGAAAAGCCGCGCTGTTCGGCACAAGAACCCCCTCGGAAATGGATCTGCTGAACCCTTTAGACCTATTCATCCCGTCGAATCCATTTAGCTCACTGGCCGACGGCTATCTGCCAGCCGTTGTGATCTTTTGCCTTCTCCTCGCTTTTGTGCTTCAGGGAAATAATCGCAGCAAGCCCTTGGTTGAGCTTTCCGCCATCCTCTCCGAAGCGTTGTTCTCCATCACGAACATTATTTCAAGAGTCATTCCCTATGGCGTATTTTTCACTATGGCCTACAATGCAGGAACAATCTCCATTGAATATTTCCTGGAGCTGCAGGCGTTTTTTGTGTCTTTGGTTGTTGTCTGTCTCTTGCTTTGCACAGTTATCTTGCCGCTGATTGTATCATCATTTACTCCTTTTGGCTTTCGAGAAATCTTTATTTCGGCAAGCAAGTCTACCATTCTTGCTCTTTCCGCGGGAAATGTTACAATCACTTTGCCTTTGATCGAAGAAGATCTGCGAAGCCTCTTTAAAATAGATGATGGCGACGAGCGTTCCAGATCCTTAAACGAGACGCTTGTTCCCCTGGCATATATGTTTCCCACGATCGGGTCTTTTGCTCCATTGCTATTCGTTCTCTTTGCCGCTTGGTACTATCGAGTTCCCATGCACTTAAAGGATCAACTCGTGCTCATTGCAGCAGGAATCCCGAGCGTCTTTGGAAGTAGCAGAGTCTCCGTGCTTTTTCTTTTAAAAATTTTTAATATTCCAGAAGACGCATTTCAACTCTATAACTTCGCTCTCCCGTTCTTTATCTATTTCCTCTCGGCCTTGGGCTGCCTGTCAATATTCTCACTATGCGCAGTCTGCATGGCTCATCTCACCGGGCGACTCCAAATTCGCAAAAGGCGAGTGATCGTGGTTGCAGTAATTATAATTTTGCTGCTAAGTACATCCATCGTCGGCCTCCGAATGGGCTTTTCCACTCTTCTGGCGGGAGAAAATCACAATTATGAACTTCTCAGTTCTATGACGCTTCCCAGCGGCGTGGTGGTCATCTCGGGCATGAAACTGCCTCAGACAAATGAGGGTCAGAGGATGGAAGACATCATAAAGACAAAGGTCTATTCGGATGCTTCGAGCTTGCCGCCCGGCAATTATTCACCCGCATCGACATGCCTTGAGAGGATCAAGGCCCGGCAGTCATTGCGCGTAGGATATATCCCCAACAGGGTCCCGTTTACCTTTGTCAACAGCAATGGATCACTAGTAGGCTTCGATGTACAGATGGCCTACGATCTGTCCGACTTCCTGGAAGCTCCTCTAATTGAGTTCATCCCCGTCAATAAGAGCAATATGGCTGATTTTCTGAATAATAAAACATGTGATATTATTATGACCGGATTAGAGCCAACTCCGGAAAGGCTGGAGCATATGATATTTACATCAACATTCATGACCCTTCATATGGCTTTTTTAGTAAAAGATAACCGGCAAGATGAATTCGAGAAATTCGAGGATGTCCGAACAATGCAAGGCTTGTCGATTGCTGTCATCAAGGACAACCCCAACTTCCTGGAACGCATCAAGAAACTGTTTCCAAATGCCGAAATAGTCGAGCTGGATAATTATGATGAATACTTCGCTTCAGATAAGATTGATGCGCTATTCACAACGACTGAGCAAGGTTCCATCTTTGCGGTAATCCATCCGGACTATGACGTGGCTCAAGTCGAACCAGCTGATTTCTACAAAGTATTGCTGGCCTATTCAGTAGCCAAAGACCAAGAGAGCTTCTTAAATTTAATAAATTACTGGATAAAGATGGAAGAAGAATATGGTGGACTGAGTGATAAATACAATTATTGGATACTCGGAGAAGGGGCACATGAGAAGCAATCTCGTTGGTCTGTGATCAAGGATGTGCTTCAATTGGTGAATTGACGGCAAGATGTGATGAATGGGTTTTTTTGGTGTATATCAGCCTTAAATATATGGGCGATGAAGATATCAGCACATATGATGCGAATTGGAAAGACATTATATTGGAAAGACATTATATTGGAAAGACATTATTGTAGATGATGTGAAGGAGAAAAGACTATATTCGTGGATGATACGAAGCAAAAAAGATTATTTGTGTGGATGATATGATGCGAGAAGATATGAAGCACAAGAAGTGATGAAAAGCCTTTCGCATCTGAGACTTCCGATACAATCATTCGTCGGCTTATTGGCCGGTGTCTTCTGCGGTATTCTATTTGGAAATTGATGCTAAGTTTTCCTGCCTTTAGCCATGGCTTTTGTCAAGATCATGCAGATCACGGTTCTGCCATTTCTAGTGGTCTCGATAGTCTTTGGCATCGGAAATCCAAATAAAACCGGTACGAAAAGGACTTTAAAAGCATTTGCCATGGCTCTGCTGCTGTTTTGCTCCGCAGGAATGGTCTTGAACCACGCTGGTTCGTGGCTCGTAACGTCTTCCACCGGGTAGATCATGCGCGTTTTATTAGGTGGATTAGATAGAAACACGCGAATGGGAACGCTTGAAAAAGAACATTAATCGGATCAATTTAGTTCAAATTGTCGCATGTCCTGATCATTTGCCGGGATGAGCCATATGGGCATTATCATACGATTGCTGCCAGTCCACTGCTTGCTCACTGCATGTACCACATCTTTATATTTGCAGAGATTCATTCTTAAAAAAGGGAATGCTCCGACCCCATGTGTAGGATTGTGTCCCTCCCTGCTTTGGGCGGCGTTCCCTTATCATTCTCTATATATTATAATAGCACAAAAATTGCCAAACTGGGCGGGATTTGGAACGCATTGCAGTTGTAGCTGAAAGTGTCAAATGCCCGGAAGAATTATACAAAGAAGAGTGTCAAGAATGTGAGCAAGCCAAATCTTGCGACGGGCCGCTGATTGTGGCCCGCTGCTGATTGAGACCGGCCATTGATGGCAACTAACTACGGAAGAATCTGCTGAAGAATCCCTTAAAGTTATCCTACTTTTGTTGCTGTGGCATTTCCTTCACTCGATAACTGCCCTCCGGACTTCAGCGAATAAGTTCCAGATAAAGTGTTGTTCTCCATCGACAATGAGAAAACGCATTCGTCGTAATCCTGGCTGGTGTATTCGTACGCAGCAGACTTAGCAGTCAATGCCAGCTCCTGTCCGTCGAGAGAACCTGCGGCAGTCACCGAGCGTGCTGCGCCGCCTTTCATCATGGTGCCATAGCCCATGAAATTGTCTTTGCCGGACGACCAGAGGGTCAGATCGAGAGACATATCGGTTCGATCATCGAATCTGACCGCCCATCTGCCGCTTACATCGGTTGGCTTATTAACCTGCGACTCAAGATTTTTTTGAGTCTGACTCGCGCTTAGCTCGCCGGTTTGGTTTGGAGCTTGGTCTGCATTTCGGTTCGAATTATCGCTTGAATTGGTGAGCTGGTTTTGCTTAGACTCAGCCACGCTCATGGTAGGACTCGTGATTTTTGGCTTTGGCATATCCATGTTGGGCGCACTAATGCTGGGTTCTGCAATTACACCGGCCTCTATTGCATAAGCCGGAATCAGCAGACATGAAAGCAATAATGCGGCAAATAGCAAACGTTTCCATCTCATTGCATCGACCTTCTGCTTAAAACAATGGGCGTCAAACAATCTTAAAGTTATCTCCGAGCAGCCTTCTCCTCCTGATGGCCGCCGGTCGAGCGCGGGGCCACGCCGGGGGCCGCCCGCCCGCTTGCATGCGCCCTTCCGCGCTCGCGGGCACGCGGGCGGGCTGGTGAGCCGTGCCGTTGGGCCGAGCGGTTCAAGAATATCATTGAAGCTGATCGATAAATTTTGCTACTTCATCAGTTCAATAAATTCTTCAACATTTAGCCCTGCATCTCTCAAAATGCTCTTTAAGATTTTAGGGTGAAGCTCTTTCCCAGAATGGAATGGCACAGTAGCCCTTTTTCCATCTGCATTTTTGTAAATCCTATGGCTTCCGCTCTGGCGAGCCTGGAAGAATCCGGCTTTTTCCAGCACTCGGACGGCGTCGGCAGCATTTACCCTGGGAAGCTTATCAGTCATACTGCAACATCCAGGGAAATCATGCTGACCGACTCAGGCTGAGGGACTTCTTCGCCGCTTTCCAGCCGATCTTCTACATGGAGACGGATGGCATCCCTGATATTTTCCAGAGTTTCCTCATAGGTATCGCCCTGTGAGTAGCATCCTTGCAGCTCGGGAGCGAAAGCAAAATAGCCGTCTTTGTCCTTCTCAATAATTACAGAAAAACGGTAAACTCTGGCCTTGCTGCTCACTAGTTCTCTGGAGAGGTTTGTCTCTTCGGCAGGGTTCAGGTTCATGTAGCAGCATACTATCTTTAAAAGTAATTATCCTTTGCCATGCAATTTTGGTTAATCGTTTTCATTAGCATAGGATATCCCGAATACAACATGATTGTTGCCCGTGCAGCCATCCGTCTCGCCTCGCATCCACTCAGCGCCGCCGGTCGAGCGCGGGGCCACGCCAGGGCCGCCTGCCCGCTCGCATGTGCCCTCCCGCGCACGTGGGCGCGCAGACGCGGGTAGGCGTCCCGAACATGACCGATGGATCACCTGGAATAAAATTTTTGGGCCAAATATGTCCATGATCGTCTTACGAAGCTTGAGAGAGGTAGGTATTTAATCCTGAAAATTGAATTATAAATGGTGATCTCATGCTTGTTAAGGCAGTTTATGAAAATAGTGTTCTAAGGCCATTAGAAAAGCTCGACCTAAAGGAGGGTGATATGGTCGAAATTGAAGTAAAAAAGGATGCTGTAGATCGATTAGGTGGCCTGGTTAAGATCTCACATAGAGATGTTGTCGATGAGATCATCGAAAGCCCTGAGCTGGAGCCATTCTGATGCATTATGCACTCCCACCGGGAGCGACGGTCTTCATTGACGCGAATATTTTTCTGTATAAGATCCTGGAGCATTGGAAGTATGTACAACCATGCACGGAATTCCTAAAAGATATCAATTATGGCAAATATTCTGGCGTAACTTCCGTCTTTGTATGTAATGAGGTGTTTCATAGAGTCATGCTCGCAGAGCTTTTTGAAAAGCGCAACATTGAAGCCAAGCATGCGATAAAATATCTCAAAGATAGCCCTGACGTAATTAAGGAATTGAATGCTGCCAGAGTGGCCATTGAGAACATTGCGCAAATTGAGAACCTTACGATCGTAGGAGTCGAAAGAGAAGCCTTAGATGTGGCAATAGAATTCTCTCAGAAGTATGGACTTTTAGCGACAGATGCGATTCATGCTGCAACGATGAAAATGGAAGGATTAAGCATTCTGGCTACTAACAACCGGGATTTCGAGAGAATGGATTGGCTGAAACTCTGGAAACCGTGATTTGCAGCGTTTCCGGGTGGGTGGCAGTTCAAATTGCAGACCTTTGGGCCAGCGCCGCCGATCGAGCACGCGCAGATGTCTTATGCTGATTTTGATGTAGATTAGACTAAATCTGAGTGCAGGATCACTATGAATTTACAGCAATTGCGGCGCATGGCTCTAGCTAGTCAGAGTGCAAGATGGACACAATTTTTGTTATAAAGCTCCAATAACTATTAAAAGCATGTATTAGATAAATTACCATGAGAAACTCTGTCTTAAGCTCTGAACTCTTTTTATTCAGTTAGAGTTTGGAGAAGATCAGCCAGTCAACAGAAATAGCAGACAACCGATATCTAGCCATTTTACAAGCTAACCTGGTGTCGAAAATTGATTCCTAGCCAAAATCAAGTCCATCGGACCATAAATCGTTTCAAGGCACGCCTCGATAGCAATGCCTTTCCACGCCAATACAACTATGAGCCGCCGCTGCGTTCTGAGCTTTTCAGCATCGACCAGTTGGAGCGGCATGCCAAGGCGCTGGCAGAACGTCATGAGCTTGACCCAATGCCCGGCAAGGACCTGCTCTTGCCCAGGCTTGCTGAGAATGAGGCAATCCTGCTGCAGGCAAACGAGCTGCTGACAGAGGCCGCGGCATCAAACCTGCGAATTGCACCTGCATCTGTTTGGCTGCTGGACAATTTCTACAAGATCGAAGAGCAGATTCGCATAGCTAAGAGGCATCTGCCGAAGGGCTACAGCAAAGATCTGCCGCATATGCTAAGAGGGCCGCTGGCCGGCTACCCGCGCACTTATGACATTGCACTTGAGCTTATCCGACATACCGACGGGCGGGCGGACTCAGATAGCCTGAAGCGCTTCGTGGATGCTTATCAGACGATCACGACGCTGAAACTTGGCGAGCTGTGGGCCGTTGCGATCATGCTCCGCCTGGCACTGATCGAGAACCTGCGGCGTATCTCTTTAAGAATCGCCAAGAACAGAATTGACCGCAACCTGGCAGGCTACTGGGCTGATCAGGTTATCCTGACGGCAGAGACCGAACCAAAGAACATGATCGTCGTGGTGGCTGACCTGGCCAGCTCGAACCCGCAACTGTCCTGTGCATTTGTTGCAGAATTTGCCCGAAGGTTGGAGGGCCAGAGCCATGCGCTGGCTCTGCCGCTAATTTGGATTGAAGAGCGTCTATCTGAGAAAGGAAAGACCATCGGGCAGATGGTCTTGGAGGATATCCAGCAAGAGTCTGCGGATAAGGTATCCATAGGCAACAGCATTGGCAGCTTTCGGTTTCTTGAGTCCATGGACTGGAGGAAGTTTGTAGAGGGGACGAGCGCCGTTGAGAAGGTGCTGCAGACGGACCCCGCAGGCACATACAGCCGCATGGACTTCGCCACGCGGGACCGCTACCGCCACACAATCGAGAGGATCGCAAAGCGTAGCTCGCACTCTGAAGAAGATGTCGCGCAAATGGCAGTAACGCTGGCCCGGCAGAGTATTGAGGCAAAGGGCAGCGAAGATCGAAGTGCACATGTCGGTTTCTATCTGATCGATAAGGGGGTGCCAGAGCTTGAAGAAGCTGCCGGGATGAGACGGTCGCTTATGGAGCCGCTTGGCAGGACTATTCAACGTTTTCCTTTGCTCTTCTATCTCGGTGCGATAGCGCTGGTTACGGCATTCATCACCGCGGCAGTATTGGGCCGGGCCTTAGAGACGGGACCCGGCGGATGGATGCTGGCCTTAGCTTCCATCTTCCTGGTGATCTGCCTGAGCAGTCCTGCGGTCGGCCTGGTGAACTGGATGGCGACTTTGCTGGTCAGGCCTCACGCGCTCCCCAGAATGGACTTCTCCAAAGGCATTCCGGAAGATCTGCAAACGCTGGTTGTGGTGCCGTCTGTTCTGAGCAGCTCCGAAAAAGTCATTGATCTGCTGGAGGGGCTGGAAGTTCGATACCTGGCAAACCGGGATCTAAACCTCCACTTCGGACTTCTGACGGACCTGGGCGATGCCAAGCAGGAGGTCGTGCCAAAAGACGAGCATCTGCTGCTTGCAGCTCGTCAGGGAATCGAGACTCTGAACGAAAAATACCATAACAGTATTTTCTTTCTCTTTCCCCGCAGGCGCAGGTGGGACCCAAAGGAGCGGATCTGGAGGGGCTATGAGCGAAAGAGGGGCATTCTGGGGGAGCTCAACTCGCTGCTGCGAGGCGCAGCCGAGAACAGCTTCACCGTGATCACTGGAGACGTATCGATCCTGCCCAATATAAAGTACGTCATCACAGTTGACGAAGACACCAAGATGCCCTTCGACTCTGCCCGGCGGCTGGTGGAGACCATGGCGCATCCCCTCAACCTCCCCCGGTTCGATGAGCATAAGCAATATGTCGCGGAGGGCTACAGCATTCTCCACCCTCGCCTCAGCGCGGGCATGCCTGAGGCAGATCGATCGCGGTTTGTGAAGCTCTTCGGCGGCGAGCCGGGAATTGATCCATACACGCGGGAGGTCTCGGATGTCTACCAGGACATCTTCGGGGAAGGTTCCTTTACCGGCAAGGGGATCTACGATGTGGATGCCTTCTCGCAGACTCTGGGCGGACGCTTTCCGGATAACCTGATACTGAGTCACGATCTTCTGGAGGGTAGCTATGCCAGAGCGGCGCTGGTCAGCGATGTGCAGTTTTACGAGGACTACCCCTACCGCTACACCACGGACGTCAGCCGCAGGCACAGATGGATCAGAGGAGACTGGCAGATCGCCAGCTGGCTGCTCATGCGCGTGCCGGGCCCCGGAGGCCAGGTTATGGACAATCCCATCTCAGGACTATCTCGATGGAAGATCCTCGACAACCTCCGGCGCAGCCTTGTGACCCCGTCCCAGATTTTGCTGTTGTTCCTGGCATGGTTTGTGCTGCCGCAGCCTGGGTTTTGGACCGCGGTGGTGGTAGGAGCAGTTCTGGCTCCGCCGGTTCTGGCCTGCATCCGAGTGACACTGAACAGACATGTCGATCTGCCCCTCGATCAGCACCTGCATTTTGCCGGAAAAGCGATTGTCAGATACCTGGCCCAGGCGGGGCTTGGCCTCGCCTTCCTGCCGTATGAAGCATTCTTCAGCCTGGATGCGGTTTTGCGAACCGGAGGACGAATGCTGTTTACCCACAAGCGGCTGCTGGAATGGAATTCATCGAGCAGCGCCAAGAGCAGCGGACGCAGTGATCTGGCGGGTGTCTACCAATCGATGTGGATCGCTCCGGCGCTCGCCATTGCCGCTGCCTCATCTCTCGCGCTCTGGCGTCCTGATGTGCTTTATGTCTTGCCGCTGCTGGTATCTTGGAGTCTTGCACCTGCGGTTGCCTGGTGGATCAGCCTGCCTCAAGACGTGCCCCATGCTAAACTGAGTGTGGCTCAGACGATCTTCCTTGGCAAGCTTTCCAGGAAGACATGGAAGTTCTTCGAGACATTCGTGGGGCCCGAGAGCAACTGGCTCCCACCGGATAATTACCAGGAGAACCCGCGTTCTGTGGTTGCCATCGGCACATCGCCCACGAATATGGGATTATCGCTGTTGGCAAATCTGGCGGCATACGATTTCGGCTATATCTCAACAGGAAGGCTGATAGAGCGCACCAGTTGCTCCCTGCAGACCATGATGGCGCTGGAACGGTTCCAGGGCCACTTTTACAATTGGTACGACACTATGCTGCTCCAGCCGATGCAGCCCAGGTACATTTCGACTGTTGACAGCGGAAACCTGGTGGGCCATTTGCTGACTTTGCAGCAGGGACTCTTAGAGCTGCCGGATCAGAATATTCTGCCGCCTCAGGTTTTTAGCGGTCTCAGGGATACGCTGCGTATCATCAAGGACGAATTTGGAGCATGCGAGCCGAAAGTTGAGCAAGTTGAGCGCCGGAAGAATACCGTGCCCCCGGAAACGCTGGCCCGGATCGATCTACTCCAATCTGAACTTCAATCTCCTCCAGGCACGCTCTCCGCCGCCTGGATGCTCTTAGACCGGCAGGCAACGGCTGCGCAGGAGATAATAGACAGCCTGAGCCAGGATCCCAGCTTGAACCAAGATGCGAATGATTTGGCAAGGCAATGGATGCAAGCCTATGAGAAACAGCTCCGGGACCACCGGGATGACCTGATCCTCATGGCTCCCTGGCTCAGTGTTCACCTCTCGGAACTGACCCGGCCTCCAGTCGAAGAGGGCCTCACACATAGGCCAGCCGAACATGCAGCGATGCTTGGCGAATTGCAGGCAGAGCTGCTCGGACTTGACAGCATTCCATCGCTTAAAGAGATCCCAGAGACTGCAGCGTTGCTCATGCCTAAGATTGACCGGATACTCGGCAGCCTCCAGGGAAAAGAGCACCGGGACGAGAGAGAAGAGTCCCTTCAGCTCGGGCAGATGATCACAGAAGCCGGGAACCGTGCCGGGCAGCGGATCGCATCCATAAAGATGCTTGCACTCGAATGCAGCGAACTGGCGGATATAAAATACGACTTCCTCTTCGAACAGTCGCGTCGGCTTCTTGCCATCGGGTACAACGTCGACGACCTCAGGCGCGATGAGAGCTGCTATGATCTTCTGGCATCCGAGGCAAGACTGTCCAGCTTCGTTGCCATCGCGCAAGGGAATTTGTTGCAGGAGCACTGGTTTGCCCTGGGCCGCATGCTTACCATCGCCGGTGGAGAGCTGGCTTTGCTCTCCTGGGGTGGAACGATGTTCGAGTACCTCATGCCGCAGCTGATCATGCCTGCCTATGAGAATACCCTTCTAAGCCAAACCTATCGAGCGATTGTTCGGCGACAAATCGAATATGGTGAACAGCGGGGAGTTCCCTGGGGCATCTCAGAGTCAGGCTATAACTTGACGGATGTCAACCAGATTTACCAGTACCGCGCCTTTGGAGCGCCCGGCCTGGGATTCAAGCGCGGGCTGATCGAAGACCTGGTGATCGCACCTTACGCCTCAGCCCTGGCTCTGATGGTGGAACCGGCTGAAGCATGCGCCAACCTGGAAAGAATGGCTGATGATGGCTATCTTGGAAGGTATGGTTTCTACGAGGCTATCGATTATACCCCATCTCGTCTTTCTCGGGATGAGACAAGCGCAACTGTGCAGTCCTTCATGGCCCATCACCAGGGCATGAGCTTCCTGGCTATGGCTTGCGTGCTTTTGGACCGGCCCATGCAAAGAAGGTTCATGGCCAATCCGATCTTCCAGGCGGCGGATCTACTTCTCCAGGAACGGGTTCCGATGGCCATGCCCTTCTATCCCCATGCATCCGAAGTTGCAGCATCAATCTGGAGGGCGGGCATGCCGGATTGGCGCGAGTCCCTGCGGATCGTCGCCGATCCGAACACCATGCGACCTGAAGTGCACCTGCTCTCTAACGGCAGATACAGCGTAATGGTCTCCGGTTCCGGCAGTGGCTACAGCAATTGGAAAGAGATCGCAGTCACTCGCTGGCATGCCGACCCCACCCGCGACAATGACGGCATGTTCTTCTATATCCGTGACCAGGACAGCGGCGAGTTCTGGTCTGCCGGATACCAGCCTGCGCTCAAAGGCTCTGAGACATACCAGGCCATCTTCAGGGGATCGAATGCAGAGTTCCGGTCACGGGTCCAGGATATCGATACCTATGCGGAAGTCGTCGTCTCCCCCGAGGACGATGTCGAGCTGCGCAGCATCAGCGTCACCAACCGATCCGGGAGAAGGCGAAGGATCGAGCTGACCAGCTATGCAGAGGTCGTCTTGACGACCCAGGCAGCCGATGCATCGCATCCCAATTTCAGCAACCTCTTTGTTGAAACGGAGATCATCCGCAAGAGATCTGCGATCCTCTGCACTCGCCGGCCAAGGTCGAAAGACGAAAGGCCGCCCTGGATGCTGCATCTGATCGCTATGAAGAAGATCGCGGTCGACGAAATATCCTATGAGACAGACCGCTCAAAGTTCATAGGCCGCGCAAGAACTGCCGCAGATCCCATGGCTTTCACGGAGTCAACATACCTTTCGAATAGAGAAGGGTCCGTCTTAGATCCCATCGTTGCCATCAGGTGCGCTGTCTCAATCGATCCTGGAGAGACGGCCAGGGTGAACTTCATCACAGGCATTGCAGAGACGAGAGATGCCGCCATGTGGCTGATCGATAAATATCACGACGTAGCAATGGCGGACCGCGTCTACAATTTGGCCTGGACCCATAACCAGATGATCATGCAGCAGCTCAACATCTCCGAGGACGATATCCAGCTCTATGAGCGTCTTGCCAGTGCCATAATCTACCCAAGCCCTACCTGGCGCGCCAGCCCGAGCATTCTTTTGAGCAACCACAGCGGCCAGTCGGGCCTGTGGGCTTACAGCATATCCGGAGACCTGCCCATTGTACTGCTGAAGATCGGAGATCGATCATACATCGAGCTGGCACACCAGCTCTTGAGGGCTCATGCTTACTGGCACATGATGGGTCTGGCTGTAGATCTGGTGATCTGGAACGAAGACGGCTCGGGATACAGACAGCAGCTTCAGGACGATATTATGGCCCTGATCTCCTCTTGCACTAAATCCGGCACTTTGGACCGGCCGGGCGGCGTCTTTGTTCTGCGAGTGGATCAGATCTCGGACGAGGCCAGGGTCCTGATACAGGCCATGGCCAGAGCCATCTTCACAGACGTCCAGGGAACTTTTGAGGATCAGCTCGAACGCAAGAGCTGTTTACTGGTGGCGGTTCCACTTTTAAAACCAAAAAGGGCGCTCCGGGTTGAGAATTATGAGGCGGTTGAGTCTTTAGGCCGGGATCTGATATTCTTCAACGGCCTTGGCGGATTCACACAGGACGGGCGCGAGTACATAATCCGGACTGCTCCTGGACAAACGACCCCGGCTCCGTGGTCGAATGTGATATCTAACCCTAATTTCGGGACTGTAATCTCAGAAAGCGGTTCAGCTTATACCTGGTACGAGAACGCCCAGCAATTCCGCCTAACTCCGTGGTATAATGATCCGGTGAGCGATGTTAGCGGTGAGGCCCTGTACATCCGCGATGAGGAGTGCGGAGCATTCTGGTCGCCCACAGCTAAGCCGACGCACGGGATGACGCCTTACAGCTGCCGGCACGGGTTCGGGTACAGCGTCTTCGAGCACAAAGAGAGCGGTATTGCATCCGAGCTGTGGGTATACGTGGCGGTAGACGCTCCCCTGAAGTTCAGTGTTCTCAAGCTCCGCAATGAGTCCGGCGTGTCCCGCAGGCTGTCTGTGACCGGCTACATCGAGCTGGTGCTGGGTGAGATGCCTTCTAAGACGGGGATGCACATCATCACAGAGATCGATCCCAAGACCGGGGCCATCTTTGCCAGAAACCCGTACAATACTGATTTTCCTGGAAGGATAGTCT
The DNA here is from genome assembly GCA_003857025.1 of Methanothrix sp. Taxonomy (GTDB): domain Archaea; phylum Halobacteriota; class Methanosarcinia; order Methanotrichales; family Methanotrichaceae; genus Methanothrix. The sequence goes on along the minus strand of RPOO01000009.1, from coordinate 9,226 downwards.
TCCTGGATGTGAATGAGGAAGTGGGCAGCTTCACCGGGGACCGGACCGAGTTCCTGGGCCGAAACGGCCAGATGGCCCGTCCTGCCGCCATGACGCGGGAGCGGCTCTCCAACAGAGTAGGCGTTGCTATGGACCCATGTGCCGTCATGCAGGTTGAGGTAGATCTGGCAGACGGGCAGGAGCATGAGATCGTCTTCACGTTCGGCATCGGGCGAGACTCGAATGACGCTCGCAGCCTGATTTCTCGTTTCCGCGGGGCGGGCCCGGCCAGAAGTGCTCTTGAAGCTGTGTGGAGCTACTGGAACCGCACGCTTGGTGCAGTGCATGTGGAGACACCTGATAAAGCCCTCGATGTGCTTACGAACGGCTGGCTCCTCTACCAGACGCTTGCCTGTCGCATCTGGGCGCGCAGCGGATACTACCAATCAGGCGGTGCATTCGGCTTCCGCGACCAACTGCAAGACGTGATGGCGCTGATATACGCAGAGCCGCAATTGGCCCGAAAGCATCTGCTGCATTGTGCCGCCCACCAGTTCCTGGAAGGAGACGTTTTGCACTGGTGGCATCCACCCTCCGGACGCGGCGTGCGCACTCACAGCTCCGATGATTGTCTCTGGCTGCCGTTGGCGGTCCATCGATACGTCACGGCTACAGGAGACATCGGCGTGCTTGACGAACAAATCAAATTCATCGAGGGCAGGCTCCTGAAGGCCGGTGAAGAGGCCAATTACGACCTTTCCACGATATCCGAGCAGTCCGGCACACTTTACGAGCATTGTGTCAGGGCCGTCAAGAACGGTCTTTCCTTTGGCGGCCACGGCCTGCCCCTCATGGGCTCCGGAGACTGGAACGACAGCATGAACCGTGTCGGCTATCAGGGCATTGGCGAGAGCATATGGCTTGGCTTCTTCCTGTATCATGTGCTCATGAAGTTCTCCGAGATCGCCCTCCAGCGAGGTGATGCGGCCTTCGCAAATCAGTGCGGCAGCGAGGCCGCCGATTTGCGCCGGAAGATCAGAGAGTTCGGGTGGGATGGCCATTGGTATTTGCGCGCCTACTTCGATAACGGAGCAACCATTGGGTCCGCTACCAACATGGAATGTCAGATCGATTCCATCTCTCAGAGCTGGTCGGTCCTATCCGGAGCAGGAGATCCGGAAAGATCGAAGACGGCAATGGATGAAGTGGACCGGCTTCTGGTCAACAGAGATGCATCGCTGATACAGCTCCTGGACCCGCCCTTCGACAGGTCCGACTCCGATCCCGGCTATATCAAAGGCTACATTCCGGGAGTGAGGGAGAATGGCGGGCAGTACACACATGCGGCCATTTGGGTGATTATGGCTTTTGCGGCTATGGGCGACCACGCCCGGGCCTGGGAGCTATTGTCACTCATCAATCCTCTGAATCACGGCTCAACCCCGGAAGAGGTTAGGATCTACAAGACTGAACCCTACGTTATCGCAGCGGATGTCTATGCATGCCCGCCGCACACCGGGCGCGGAGGATGGACCTGGTACACCGGAGCTGCGGGCTGGATGTACCGCCTCATAGTTGAATCGCTGCTCGGACTGAGGCTGGACGTTGACCGGCTGATCTTTTCCCCCTGCATTCCGGCGGACTGGCAGTCGTTTCGCTTGCATTACCGCTACCGCGAGACATTCTACCACATTACGGTTACGCAGTCGGGGCCGGGATGCGAGGTAGTAGGCGTGACGGTTGACGGTCAGGTGCAAAGCGACGGGTCGGTACATTTGGTCGATGATAGAATGGAGCATTTTGTAGAGATAGAGATGGGCGAAGGTGCAATGGGCGGATGGACCGCGGACGGTGGGACAATAGACGGAGGGACTATAAGCTGAGGTGCGGATGGATAATCGGCTTTTTTTCGGTCGATGTTATCAGTGGATCTAATGACCCGCACCAGTTTTTATTCTGCTTGGCATCTGCATTTTCTGGACATTTCAGTTTGTGCGCGGTTTCCATAATTAAGAATACCTGAGTGAATTTAGATATATTTGAAAAATTTGAAAATTATGTATAATGTAAAATGTACTTGGACACCAACTATATTAACTAATGTGTAAATAAATTAGTTACGTTCGCCAAAAATCCAAATATCGCAGAAGACAAAGAAACGGTGCGAAAGAAGAACATGCGGTTCCCCAAACTGAGCTTAACGCGGCAAATTTACGTCGGCCTAATCGCAGGCATTCTTGTCGGCCTTTTCTTCGGAGACCTGTGCATAATATTTCAGCCGTTTGTGTCTGCATTTATCAAAATTATGCAGATCACCGTCATTCCTCTGGTAGTAACCGCCCTCATCTCCGGCATTGGAAGCATTAAAAAGTCCGACGCAAGAGTTATTATCAAAAGTTTCGGTCTCACCCTGCTGCTGCTCTGGATATTGGGAATTGGGTCGTTCCTTGCCATGCAGTTTGCCTATCCGTCCGTTGGCAGACCCACATTCTTTGCTGCCAGAGCTGCCACTCTGGCGAATAAGCAAGACCTCCTCGATCTGTTCATACCTTCAAATCCATTTTCCTCATTGTCGGAGGGCTATCTGCCGGCAGTGGTAATCTTTTTCCTCCTCCTTGCCTTTGTGCTCTTGGAAGATGAGCGCTCCAAATCCTTGATAGATCTTTGCGGCGTCCTTAACTCGGCATTTTTCAGAATTACAGATATTGTCTCAAAAATTATTCCTCTGGGCGTCTTTGTCACTATGGCCTACAATGCAGGAACTCTTGACGTAGATTATTTTATGGGGCAGCAAGCATATTTTGCATCAATAATAGTCCTTTGCACTCTGCTTTGCGCAATAGTCTTGCCGCTAGTTGTGTCGTGTCTTACTCCATTTGGTTTTCGCGAAATCCTCACAGCGACGAGCAAGTCGGCCATTCTTGCTTTTTCCTCCGGAAACGTCACAATCACTCTGCCGTTGATCGAAAAAGATCTGCACCATCTTTTCCGAATGGACGACAATGATGAGCGTTCCCGAGCATTGAATGAGGCGCTGGTTCCATTGGCCTACATATTTCCGACAATCGGATCTTTTGTGCCATTGTTATTCATTCTCTTCGCAGCGTGGTATTATCGGGTTCCTATGCATTTGAAGGATCAATTGGTGCTCGTAGCTGCAGGAGTCCCGAGCGTCTTTGGGAGCAGCAGGGCTTGCGTGCTCTTTCTGCTGGACATATTTTCCATTCCCGAAGATGCATTTCAGCTCTACAACATTTCCATAACGTTATTGATATATTTTGTATCCGCCTTAGGATGCGTGTCAATCTTCTCATTATGTGCGATTTGCATAGCCCACCTTACCGGGCGCCTGCAAATTCGCAAGATACGAATCATCTTGGTTTTGGTGGTAATCCTCTTGCTGCTGGGCTCTTCCGTTATGGGCCTTCGCATGGGTTTTTCCAGTATCTTTGCCAATTCAAATCATGATAAAGATTTCATCAATTCCATGAAGCTTCCCAGCGGAGTTGTGGTCATCTCCGGCATGACGCTACCCATGTCAAGCGATGGTCTGAAGATGGACGACATTGTATTGGCAAAAATCTATAAAAATGCATCAGAATTGTCGCTGGATACTGATTCGTCAGAATTCTCATGCCTTGAGAGAATCAATAATCGGCAATCTTTGCGCGTGGGATACATTCCCGGCAGGATTCCGTTCGCATTCATCAACAGTAACGGATCTCTGGTAGGCTTCGATGTGCAGATGGCTTATGAATTGGCGGACTATCTGAAAGTGCCTCAAATTGAGTTCATTCCGGTCAATAATGGCAATATGGCGGAGTTCTTGAATAATAAAACATGTGATATTATTATGACCGGTCTGGAGCCCACATCGGAAAGGTTGGGACGGATGAGGTTCACTTCAAACTACATGACGCTCCATCTGGCTTTTCTGGTTAAGGAGAAACGGCAGGACGAATTCGAACAATTCGAGCACGTCCGAGCGAATATGAATTTAAGGATCGCCTTCATAAAAGATAGTCCCAATTTCCTGGAACGCATAAAAATCTTGTTCCCACATGCCGAAATAGTCGAGCTGAACGACTACGAGGAGTTCTTCTCCGCAAATGCAGCCGATGCCCTTTTAACTACCGCAGAGCAGGGTTCCATCTTTTCCGTGCTTCATCCTGAATATGGCGTGGCCACCATCAAACCGGACAATTTTTATAAAATTATGCTCGCCTATCCTGTGGACATAGATGAAGAGAGCTTTTTGAACCTGGTAAATCACTGGATGGATATGGAAGAAGATTACGGAGGGCTGGATGATAAATACAATTATTGGATACTTGGAGAAGGTGCACAAAGAGAGCAAGACCGTTGGTCTGTGGTCAAGGATGTGCTGCATTGGGTGAATTAACGGCAAGATATGCCGGAGTAGAAATGATGCCGATACCTTCGAATATCTAATCGTGTCCGTGATTAACGCTTTTCGATCCACTGACTTTGAGCCTGCAAGCTGCTTTTGGACCGAGTGGTGTAGATCCTCTGGTTTTACTTATAGGTTCGGATAAGGTCGATGTGTTTTTTTGCATAGTCATGCATAGCGAGGCCTCATGTTCTTATAACTTATGTGTCTGAAAATTTAAGTACCAAAATCTTCTTATGCGATAACAGCCTATTATGATTAGATTCAATAATGGAGGAATAAAAAAATGTCGAGTGATAGAATAGATACGGCGAAAGCTGATACTAAGAAAACAATATCTGACATAGAGAACAAGGTGGCATATGCAAAGGCAGATTTAAACGCTGATGTAGAGAAGGTCAAGGCCAATTTCGGGCATGATGAGGCCGAGAAGAAAGCAGCTTACGCAAAGGCTGACATTAAGGCAGGTGCCGAAAAGGCGAAGGCTGATGTTGAGAATAAGGTAGCACATGCAAAAGCTGATGTGGAGAAAGCAAAAGCCCAAATAGGAAACAAAATATCTGATTACTGAAATAAATAATGGCGCAATAATTAATATTTGTGGGGGTGTGTAAATGGCAGACTTACTTTATTTGGCCGTAGTGTTCTTTGTAATAGCGCTAATACTTGGAATAATGGGAGTACGCGGTGCAGGCATATCGATGGAGATCGCCAAATGGCTGATAATCGTGTTCATTGTTCTGGCGGTATTAACGCTGGTATTGGGCGGCTCATTCCACCTGTTGGTATTACCGCTGGCAATTTAGGATTGCCCAATATTTGCCCTAAACGCATTATGCATAATGCTTAGAGGGCAATAGACGGGAATTATAGCGATCGCATTAGATGGAGGTTTGAAATGAAAAAGATATTAGTGGCCATGCTCATTGCCACGATGATGCTGTTTGCTCTCGGCGCAGCAGAGGATGTAACGAAATCCACTACAACGACTAGCACAACTCCTAGCCCCGATGTAACCAAATCAACGACAACTACAACCGACTCCGCACCAGGTCCCGATGCTTCCAAATCAACAACAACCACAACCAGCTCGACTCCTTCCACCGAGCCTACAAGCACGACTAAATCAACGACTACGACTAGCTCGACTCCTGGCTTCGAGGCAACATTCGCAATAGCCGGGCTCCTGGCGGTAACCTTTGTAGCTCTGAGGAGAAAACATTAGGATACCTTTGTTTTTGCATTCCAAAAGACAACTTGTGGTTTAGGTGAGGCTGATTATGATACGAAAGCTCATAAAAATATTGTTCCTGCTTGGGACTATCATCCCCTTCTTGTGCCTGGTGAAAAAGATGCACAATCATCATCACCACCACAATGAAAAATAATTAATTTTTAGCTATCGATCTAAAGCGCAAATGGGATAGCTAATTTTGTGGGAAAACCCAGATTAAGGATATCGATCGAGAGAGTTAATTAGCAGAATTATTAACCGTTTAGCAGAATTATTACCAGATTGGGGTGAGTCATTTTGAAGAAAGAAGAATTTATGCGGCAGATAGAGGGCTGCAAGCTTTCCGGGAGCTTTGATCAGCATCTTTTGGATAATGCTTCCGAGATGTTCGGCAAATGGGGTATGACCACACAATTGAACGAGAAGGAGCACCTTTTCGAGACCTCGGGGCTCGCACCTAAAACCGAAGACAGCAGTGCTCTGAAGAAGGAAAAAGAGGCGCTGCGTTGTGTGTGCGAAAAGATTATGAAATCCAATCTGAACAGGAAAGACGCAGCCGTTATTATCAAGAATTTCAATAAGATCAAAGATCCGGGATTCGAGTGGGTAGAAGGGTGAAACAGCTCCAAAAAATCTGCAAATTATTCACATATAGTAATTCCTAAATAATTTGGCAAATCCGAGACAGTACTGTAGATTCGGGCATCCGTCTCGCGATTTGCCGTTCCCTCCTCTTAAAACTTTGAGTTTATTAGAAATCTGAGATACTATTAAGAAAAAAAGTCAGGTGTTAAAAATGAAATATAGCAAAGTTTTGCTGTCTATGGCAATGCTCGCAGCGTGCATGCTAATTGGTATCACATATGGACAAGACTATCTGAACGGAGGAAATGTCAGTCCCGGCCGTATAGATTCTGATCAGGCTCTGAGTGACATGCTGCAGTGGTTCGATCAACCTGTCTCCAGCTTCCCCTGGTACACTGCCAGTGATGCCTTCTATACCCAACCGTATAGCTACACCACATTCTCTCCCTACACGGAGTATTATGTACCCACCGGAACGACTATAGTGAATGGGATAATAAGCAATCCCACAAAGTTCGACATAACTCAGAAAACGCCTTCCGTTGTATACTACGGTGCCGGTGTAGGGTTGCCGTACACCCAGTATGCATCCACGGCGTCATCCAAGACCAACGACCTCTGGATTCAGGGAGCTACAAACTGGACGCAGTATGTGGTAAGCCCGGTCGGAACCTGGCTGCAGCTGGTCGCCTACGCGCCGGTTGAAGGACCCGCAGGCTTCTATGAGACGATCCAAACCGACACCACCAGCTCGAAGTACAATACATATCAGTTCAACCAGGGTTATAACACCATGAATTTCAAAGCCGACCAGGTGGGAAGACATACACTCTACTTTGTGATTAACAGCCAGCCGAGCAACGTGGTCATTGTAGATGTGTTTGCTGAGACACCGACAGGAAGCACAGTGACGAGCAGTTATCCGATTACAAGCCAGCCGCCAGTAACCGTTCTTGGCAATGCCGCAAACCCGGATAGCGTCACCACAAGCAGAAGCTCGTCCCAAACATCAGACGGCGTGACTACTACAAGTACTGCAAATGGCCAAACCACTACCACATCCAACGGCGTGACCACCGTTACGCCTGCGGGTCAATCAACTGCAACCACTGGCGGAACTTACCAAACAACGACCAGCGCCGATGGTACTACTCAGACAACGACCAGCTCCCATTGAACTGTCGTTGCATCCATTCCACGCGAAATCAAGAGAGATGAATATGTTTAAAAAAATTGCGGACTTACCTACTTTCGCCATATGAATCTCTCGCTGTTTGGGAAATTCAGGCATATCGGGATGAGATGAGATTCAAGAGACTCTTGACATCCTTTCTCGGCTTGCCTATCCCTCCTCAAAGAGTCTTCAGTTCATATCAGAAATCAAAAAAAATCGATATAAGCAAAAGTCAGGTGTTAATATGAAATATAGCAAAATTTTGATATGTATAACGGCACTCGTTTGCCTTGCCTCTCTGGCAGGCGCACAGTCAGACCCGTTAGGTGCAGGTTCCAGTGGCAGCGCAATGGGATCTAGCGGAGATTGGATTAGCCCCAACATGGGCCAAACGACCAGCCGTGCAAATTCGGATGAGGGGCTGGCCAGCATGTTGCAGTGGCTCGATCAACCCGTCTCCAGCTTCCCCTGGTACACTGCCAGCGATGCCTTCTACAGCCAACCGTATAGCTACACCACGTTCTCTCCCTACACAGAGTATTATACAACAACCGGTACAACTGTCGAGGGCGGGATAATAAGCAATCCGACCAAGTTCGACATAACTCAGAAAACACCTTCTCGTGTGTACTACGGTGCCGGTGTAGGTTTGCCGTACTCCCAATATGCATCCACGGTATCATCCAAGACCAACGACCTCTGGATTCAGGGAGCTACAAACTGGACTCAGTATGTGGTAAGCCCGGTCGGAACCTGGCTGCAGCTCGTTGCCTACGCTCCCGTTGAGGGACCAGCAGGTGTCTATGAGACGATCCAGACAGATACAACCAGTTCCAAGTACAAGACGTATCAGTTCAACCAGGGTTATAACACCATGAACTTCAAAGCCGATCAGGTGGGAAGACATACGCTCTACTTTGTAGTAAACAGCCAGCCAAGCAACGTGGTCGTTGTGGATGTGTTTTCCGAGAGTCCGGCAGGAAAGCCTGTACATACAATGTCTTAGAAGTAATGCATAACTGAACCAAAAATACGAGATTGATCGGAACTATATTAGGGCCATCGAGGCTCAATGCGATCAATCTCGCACATCTATTTTAGTCGATTTTAATGTGATTGCCCAACAACTGTTGTAAAGTATTTTGACAAAACGTTGTGCTGCATAGACCGATCAGAATGAAAAAAAGAAATAAGTTTTAGCGGTAAGTTAGTTCAGGCAATGCGGGCACTATGCCAACGCATTTTTACAGCCCTACTTCTTTTTTGGCGCACTGCTTAATTGACGCTTGAGTTCAGCCTGGCGTTCCTTTATTTCATCTTTTTCTGCCTGGGTTTTTGCTTTCGCTAATTCTATATCAAGCTGCTTAAGCTGTGCTTCAACATTGTCTGTCATATTCGAATCCTCCGTTTATAATTCTCTATATAGTATGATGTCATCGAATAAAAAGATTTTGGTACTTAAATTTAAAAGTTCCGAAATTTATATACTGATAAACATTTAGTAATTTAAATGCATAGATCTAAACCGCATTGACATTATCCGAACCTATTGCCAAAAGTCATGGCTGGCAATGCTATGTTGGAGATGATGATATTACCAAATGGATTCTGGTTTAGGATTTTGCCTGATATGTCAACCAGGCCATTGCGATTTGCCGTTGACTTCAACCCCGTTACCATACGATTTTCCAACTCCTTAGAAAAAAATGGATTCGAGCCATGCCATTTAGAGCGTAGCCAGTTGACCGGAGCGAATCCGGTCAGTACCTCAATATAGCACCTATATTTCCGATGCTCACGAGGAATGCGTCGTCCTCCACTAAAACTACCTCAGTTCCCATAT